>NZ_JBPQTK010000046.1:0-41777 GCF_051386315.1 Micromonospora sp. URMC 107 | reverse complement strand
CCCGACACCGGTGCCCGCGCGGCGGATGGGCGTGGCCGCCGGCGTACCGCTGCTGCTGGCCGGGCCGGCCACGGACCCGGCGGCGGCGTTCTGGGCCGCGGCGGCCCGGGAGGCCCTGCACCTGGCCGCCCGCGGCCTGCTGCTGCCCGCCGTGACCGCCGCCGGACACGACACCTGGCGGGTCGGAGCACTCACCGCCGACGACGAGGCCCGGCAGGCGCGCCTCGCCGCCGCGATGCCCGCCACCGCCCGCGCCACGCCGGTGCCCGGGCGCACCCCGACGTGGCTGCCCGACCCGGCGCGGCTGCTGCGCGACTTCCTCGACGCCGTCGCCGACACCCTGCCCCGCGACGACGCGGCGACCGGCGCGTGGGCGGCGCCGGCGCCCACGCCGGTCGGGCGGCTGCGCGACTGGGCCGCCCGGGTCGCCGTCGACGCCGACGCGGCGGTACGACTGTCGCTGCGCCTGGAGCACCACGCCGAGCGCGACGAACCGTGGCGGCTGGTGGCGCAGGTGCACCGCCGCGCCACGCCGGGGCTGCTCGCCGACGCCGCCGCGCTGTGGCGCGACGCGGTCCCCGGGTTCCCGCCCGGCTCCCGCGACGCCACGCTGCTGGCCCTGCGCCACGCCGCGCGGGTGTGGCCGCCCCTGGCGCGGCTGCTGGAGACCGCGGTGCCCGACACGTTCACGCCGAGCGACGCGCAGGTCGTCGACCTGGCCACCGGCGCGGCGGCCCGGCTCGCCGCCGACGGCGTCGACGTGCACTGGCCGGCCGGCCTCGACCGGGACCTCACCGCCTCGGCGGTGCTGCGCGCCCCGGCCCGCCGCGCCGGCGGGCCCGGGCCGCTCGGCGAGCCGGGCGAGCTGACGCTGCACTGGCGACTGCACCTGCACGACACCCCGCTCACCGCCGCCGAGCTGGCCCAGCTCGCCGACGCGCACCGGCCCGTGGTGCGGCTGCGCGAGCGGTGGGTCCTGGTGCCCCCGCAGCTGGCCCGCCGCGCCCGCGAACCACACGCCGGGTCGCTGGCCGCGATGCCCGCCCTGCGCGCCGCGCTGACCGGCGCGACGCACGTCGACGGCGAACGCGTCGACGTGAGCGCCGAGGGCTGGCTGGCCGAGGCCGCCCGGCGGCTCACCGACGGCGACGCCGCACCCCCGGTGCCCGTACCGGCCGGGCTCGCCGCGACCCTGCGCGACTACCAGCGCCACGGGCTGCGCTGGCTGGCCGGGCTGACCGCGCTCGGCCTCGGCGGCTGCCTCGCCGACGACATGGGGCTGGGCAAGACCGTCACGCTGATCGCCCTGCACCTGCACCGCCAGGGCGACCCCGCCACCGCCGGCGCCACCCTCGTGCTGTGCCCGGCGTCGCTGCTGGGCAACTGGGAACGCGAGATCCGCCGCTTCGCCCCCGGCACCGCCGTCCGCCGCTTCCACGGCCCCGAGCGCACCCTCGACGGGCTCGACGGCGGCTTCGTGCTCACCACCTGGGCCACCCTGCGCCGCGACGCCGCCCGGCTGGCCACCCGACGGTGGCCGCTGCTCGTCGCCGACGAGGCCCAGCACGTCAAGAACCCGCACGCGGAGACCGCGACGGCGCTGCGCGCGATCCCCGCCGCCGCCCGGGTCGCCCTGACCGGCACCCCCGTGGAGAACGACCTCACCGACCTGTGGGCCATCCTCGACTGGACCACCCCCGGACTGCTCGGCACCCTGAGCGAGTTCCGGGCCCGCTGGGTCAGGCCGGTGCAGACCGACCGCGACCCCGACGCCGGCCGGGACCTGTCCCGGCTGGTCGGGCCGTTCCTGCTGCGCCGACGCAAGAGCGACCCCGGCATCGCCCCCGAGCTGCCCGCCAAGACCGAGACCGACCAGCCGGTCGCGCTCACCGCCGAACAGGCAGCCCTCTACCAGGCCTGCGTCGCCGAACTGCTCGACGCGATCGCCGACGCCGACGGCCTCGCCCGGCACGGGCTGGTGGTCAGGCTGCTCACCGCGCTCAAGCAGATCTGCAACCACCCCGCCCAGTACCTGCGGGAGACCGCGCCGCGACTGGCCGGCCGCTCCGGCAAGCTGGACCTGCTCGACGAGCTGCTCGAGGCGATCCTGCCCGCCGGCGGCGCGGTGCTGGTCTTCACCCAGTACGTGGCGATGGCCCGCCTGCTGCACCGGCATCTGGCCGACCGGGGCGTCGGGGCGCTGCTGCTGCACGGCGGGCTGCCCGTCGCCGCCCGCGACGACCTGGTCCGCCGCTTCGACGCCGGGGATGCCCCGGTGTTCCTGCTGTCCCTGCGCGCCGCCGGCACCGGCCTGAACCTCACCCGCGCCGACCACGTCGTGCACTACGACAGATGGTGGAACCCGGCCGTGGAGGACCAGGCCACCGACCGGGCGTACCGGATCGGGCAGACCCGGCCCGTGCAGGTGCACCGGCTCATCGCCGAGGGCACCGTCGAGGACCGCGTCGCCGCGCTGCTCGCCGGCAAGCGGGAACTCGCCGAGGCGGTCCTCGACGCCGGGCCGGCGGCACTGGCCGCGCTCAGCGACACCGAGCTGGCCGACCTGGTGACCCTCGGCGGCCACCGATGACCCCGCGCGGCTTTCCCGCCTTCGCGCCCGGCCGGGCGCGGCGGCCCCGTACCTGGTGGGGCACGGCGTGGAACCGGGCGTGGGAGGCGGGTGCCCTGGACGCCCGGCCGCTGCGCGCCGGGCGCCGGCTCGCCGCCGCCGGGCACGTCGGTCCGATCACCGTCAGCCCCGGCCGGCTCGCCGCCGCCGTGCACGACGGCGACACCGAGCAGGCGTACGCCACCCGGGTACGCGTCGCGCCGCTGCCCGCCGACGACTGGGACCGGCTGGCCGCCGAGGTGGCCGCCCGCGCCGGGCACCAGGCGGCGCTGCTGGCCGGGCACCTGCCCCGGGACCTGCCCGAGGTGACGGGGGTGCCGCTGCTGCCGGAGCTGGGCGAGGTCGTCCCGGAGTGCGACTGCCCGCAGTGGGAGCACCCGTGCCGGCACGCCGCCGCGCTGTGCCACCAGGTGTCCTGGCTGCTGGACGCCGACCCGGCCCTGCTGCTGCTAATCCGGGGCCGCGACGCCCGCGCGCTCGTGCCCGCCGCGTCCCACGGCGACGGGCCCGCGCCGGCGGGCGCCCCCACCGCGCGGGCCGCCGACGCGGGGACGGCCGCCGCCGACGCGTACGCCCGGGCGGTGCCGTCGCTGCCACCCGCACCGCCGCCGGTGGTGGGTGCGCCCGTCCTGCCGCTGCTGCCGCCCGGCCCGGGCGTGGACGTCGACGCGCTGCGCGCGGCCGTGGCGGTGGCGGCCGGCCGCGCGGCGGCGCTGCTGCGGGGTGAACGGTGATGCCGCCACTCGGGAATCCGTGTTCTCTCCCGACGGCGGCCGTCGGTCAGGCCGGCGGCGGCAGGCCCGCGTCGGCGATGCGCTGGCGCATCGATCGCCGGCCGACCGCGGCGAGCACCTCGTGCAGCAGGTCGGCCAACGGCACGGGCAGCTCCGCGTCCAGTTCGCGTATCGCGGCGCTCGTCGCCGCCCACTCGGCCTCGATCACCGGCAGCAGCTCGCGGGCCCGGTCGCTCAGGTGCACGACGCGCTGGCGGGCGTCCGCGCCGGGGACCAGGTCGACCAGGCCGGCGCGGGCCATCTGGGCCACGGTCTGGCTGGCCGCCGAGTGGGTGACGCCGACGCGGCGGGCCAGGTCGCGGATGGGCAGCGGCCCGTCGGCGACCAGGACCCGCAGCGGTGGCGAGAACCGGGGCCGGTAGTCGGCCAGGCCCCGCTCGGCGTAGACCGTGGCCACGTCGTTGTCGAGTACGTCGAGGACGTGCCGCAGCAGCGTCCCCAGGGCCTCGCGTTCCGGTGCGTCGCTCACCCCGCTAATGTAACAGCGCTGTTGCATTGGAGGGTGAGCGGGAGGAATGGGTGATGGCCGAGCGATATCCCCTGGTAGAGCCGTACGCGCACGGGATGCTCGACGTGGGTGACGGCCAGCTCGTGTACTGGGAGACCTGCGGCGACCCGGGTGGCAAGCCCGCCGTCGTGCTGCACGGCGGGCCCGGCTCCGGCTGCACGCCCGGCTGGCGGACCTTCTTCGACCCGGCCCGCTACCGGGTGACCCTGTTCGACCAGCGGGGCTGCGGTCGCAGCACCCCGCACGCCGCCGACCCGGCCGTGGACCTGTCCACCAACACCACCGACCACCTGATCGCCGACATCGAGCTGCTGCGCGCACACCTCGGCGTGCAGCGCTGGCTGGTGCTCGGCGCCTCCTGGGGCGCATCCCTCGCCCTGGCGTACGCGCAGCGGCACCCGCGGCAGGTCAGCGAGCTGGTGCTGTTCAGCGTCACCGCCGGCACCCGCCGGGAGATCGAGTGGCTCACCCGGGACATGGGGCGGATCTTCCCGGCCGAGTGGGCCCGCTTCCGCGACGGCGTGCCGCCGGCCGAGCGCGACGGCGACCTGGCCGACGCGTACGCCCGGCTGCTGGCCGACCCGGACCCGGCGGTGCGCGAGCGGGCGGCGCGGCAGTGGTGCGACTGGGAGGACACCCACGTCGCCACCGCCCCCGGCCACCGGCCCGACCCCCGCTACGACGACCCGGTGTTCCGGATGCTGCAGGCCCGGCTCGTCACCCACTACTGGCGCAACGGGTGCTTCCTGCCGGAGGGACAGCTGCTGCGCGAGGCGGAGCGGCTGGCCGGCATCCCCGGCGTGCTGCTGCACGGCAGGCTCGACATCAGCAGCCCGCCGGAGGTGGCGTGGCAGCTGGCGCAGGCGTGGCCCGACGCCCGGCTGGAGCTGCTGGACGCCGCCGGGCACGGCTCGGGCAACGGCATGGCCGAGCGGGTCGTGGCGGCGCTGGACGACTTCGCCGACCGCCGCTGACCGGTCGGGGCCGGCTCGCCCCGCTACGCCACGGTCTCCCTGCCGTCGCGCACCACGAACTCGCCGGCGGCGGTGGCGCCGAACCCGGTCCGGCGCAGGGTCAACGCGACGGCCCCCGCGCCGCCGCCGGCCAGCGTCGAGTCGGTGATCCGGTAGGACGCCGGGGTCGCGCCGTCGGCGAACAGGCGCTTGCCCTCGCCGACGACGACGGGGAACTGGAGCAACCGGTAGGTGTCGACGAGCCCCGCGTCGTGCAGGGCGCGCGCGAGCTGCCAGCTGCCGTGCACCTGAAGCTCGCCGCCCGGCTGCTCCCGGAGCCGCCGCACCTGCGCGACGACGTCGCCGCCGCGCAGCACGGTGGTCCTCCCCCAGGCCGCGTCGGCGTCGGAGAGGGTGTTGCTGACGACGTACTTCGGCCCCGTGTTGAGGGCGGTGGCCACCAGGTTGTCGGGGTCGGTGACCTGCGGCCAGTAGCCGCGCATCATCTCGAAGGTGCGCCGGCCCAGCAGGAAGGCGTCGGCCTGCCGGAACCATTCGTCGACGGCGTCGAGCTGGCCGTCGCCGCTGTGCGGCACGAGCCAGCCTCCGCGCGTGAAGCCGTTGCTGGTGTCCTCCTCGGGCCCGCCGGGGCCCTGCATGACGCCGTCGAGGCTGACGAAGGTGTGGACGCTGATCTCCATGCGATGTCTCCCGGGCAGGGCCTGCTACCGACGGATTCTACTGTCAAGACAAAAAAAGTTGTCGGCAGGGTGTGGGTCACGCGGGGCGCGGCTGCACGGCTACGGCACCATCCAGGACAGCAGGGGCGTGGCCTGCAACCCGACCAGCAGACACATCAGGGCGAGCAGCAGCACGCTCGGGCCGAACATCCGCCGGAACAGCTCGCCCTCCCGACCGGTGAGCCCGACCGCGGCGGCGGCGATCGTGAGGTTCTGCAAGCTGACCATCTTGCCGAGCGTCCCGCCGGAGGCGTTGGCCGCGGCGAGCAGGACCGGATCCAGCCCCGCCCGCTGCGCCGCGGCCACCTGCACAGCGCCGAACAGCGAGTTGGACGACGTGTCCGAGCCGGTCAGGGCGACGCCGAGCCAACCGAGGACCGGCGCCAGGACGGCGAAGAACCCACCCGCGCCGGCCATCCAGACGCCCAGCGTCGCGACCTGCCCGGCGGCGTTCATGGTGAACGACAGCGCCAGCAGCCCGACCACCGTCAGCACGGCCCAGCGCAGCTCGAACAGGGTGCGTCCGTAGAGTCCGACGGCCTCGCGCGGCGGCACCCGCAGCAGCGCCACCGTGAGCAGGCCGGCCACCAGCAGCAACGAGCCGGGAGCCGCGAGCCAGGCGAAACGGAAGGTCGTCAGGGGCGACGGGGCACCGGACGCGGTGACGACGTGCAGCCCAGGCCACGAGACCGCGAGCGTGCCCGCGTCGAGCAGCCGCTTGACGGTCGGCACCTGGGAGACCGCGAAGACCGCCACGATCGTCACGTACGGCGCGTACGCCCGCCACTGCGACCCCGCCGGCGCAGGCGCGTCGCGCTCCGGCAGCCCCCCGCCGGCCGCCACGGCCACCGGGCGCCGCGCCACCACGGGCCGACGGGTGACGAGCAGCAGGACGCCCATCCCCGCGAAGGCGGCGGTGATGTCGGCGAGCGCGGCCGTCAACCAGTTCGCCGTGACGAACTGGGCCACCGCGAACGCGCCCCCGCACGCCAGCGCCGGGCGCCACAGCTCGCGTACGCCCCGACGGCCGTCGGCGACGGCCAGCAGGACCAGCGGGACGACGACCGCGACCACCGGGACCTGCCGGCCGGCCATCATGCCCAACTCCGTCGCCGGCAGCCCGGTCACGCCGGCCAGCGTGGTGATCGGCAGGCCGAGCGGCCCGAAGGCCGCAGGCACCGTGTTGCCGACCAGCGCCACGGCGGCCGCCCGGACCGGGCCGAGGCCGAGGGCCAGCAGCATCACCGTGGTCACGGCGACCGGCGTGCCCTGCCCGGCCAGCGCCTCGAGCAGCGACCCGAAGCAGAACGCGATCACCAGCGCCTGGACGCGGCGGTCGTCGCTGATCCGGGCGAAGCCCTGCCGCAGCGTGTCGAAGTGCCCCGTGTGCACGGTCAGGCGGTGGATCCAGATCGCGGTGCCGAACGTCCAGACGAGCGGGAACAGCGCGAAGGTGGCGCCCTGGCCGGCCGCCAGCAGCGTCTGCGGCAGCGGCATCCGCCACAGCCACCAGGCCAGCGCCACCGCCACGCACAGCGCCCCGAACGCCGCCACCCAGGCCCGCGTACGCACCACCGCGAGCAGCACGAACAGGGTGAGCAGGGGAAACGCGGCGCAGGCGGCGCTCAGCGCGAGCGACCCGCCGACTGGCTGCAGGGGTTGCTGGTACATCGGGACCGCCTCGGCTGCGGACGCCCTGACCCGGATGGGTTGGGTACGGCCCATCCCACCGGACGCGGCCACCGCGGCGCCTCTCCCAACGTGCGCAGACCGGCGCGTGGCGGACCGGAGCCGGCCGGTGCACGTCCCGGGGCCGCCGCCCGCCGCGCCCGGCGCCGGTCAGCGGGCCGCGAGCGCGGCGCCGGTCAGCGGGCCGCGAGCGCGGCGCCGGTCAGCGGGCCGCGAGCGCGGCGCGCACCGGGGCGGCCTTCGCGGCGGCCTCGGCGACCTCGGCGTCGGGGTCGCTGCCCCAGGTGATGCCCCCGCCCGCCCACACGTGCACCCGGTCGGCGTCCACGGCGGCGGTGCGGATGGTCAGGCCCAGGTCGATGCGCCCCGGGGCGACCCAGCCGAGCGCGCCCATGCTGGCGCCCCGACCGACCGGCTCCAGCGCGGCCACGCGCTCCAGCGCGGCGAGCTTCGGAGCGCCGGTGACCGAGCCGCCGGGGCAGACCGCGCGCAGCAGGTCCGCCAGGCCGAGCCCGTCGGCGACCGCCGCGGACACCGTCGACTCCGCCTGCCACAGGTCGCACCACCGGCGTACGGCGAACAGCTCGTCGACCCGCACGCTGCCGGTACGCGCGACGCGGGCCAGGTCGTTGCGCTCCAGGTCGACGATCATCACGTGTTCGGCGCGTTCCTTGGCCGAGGCGAGCAGCTCGGCGCGGCCGGCGGCGGTGGCCGGCCGGGTGCCCTTGATCGGCCTGGTGATCAGCCGCCCGTCGGCCAGCTCCACCAGGGTCTCCGGGCTGGCGCAGCCGATCGCCCAGCCCGGCCCGACGAGGGTGCCGCCGTAGCGGGCGCCGGGCAGCGCGGCCAGCCGGCCCAGGGCCGGCAGGGGGTCGCCGGTGTAGCGGGCGGCGGCGTGACCGACGAGGTTGACCTGGTAGACGTCGCCACGGCCGATCGCCGCGCGGACCGCCGTCACGGCGTCGGCGTGCTGGCGGGGCGTCCAGCTCTCCGCCCAGTCGCCCCGCCACCAGGGCGCGCCGGGCGGCGCGGTGGGTCGCGGCGCGGCCGGGCCGTGGCCGTAGACGACCACGGCGACCTCCGGCAGCGCGGGGGCGGGGTTCGCGGCGCCGGCCGGCGCGCCCACCAGGGTCGCTCCGGCGGCGGCGGAGACGTAGAGGGCGGCCCCGCACACCCCGGTCGCGTCGTGGCGGGCGGCGGGGCGGGCCAGGTCGTGCAGCGGCAGGCCGTGTGCGGCGAGGAACTCCTCGGCGCGCGCGGCCGGGTCCCCGCCGTCGGCCGGGCGCCACTGCCAGCGGGAACGCTCGACGAGCGTGCCGCGGCAGCCGGGCGGCGCCGCCGGCACCCGGACCCCTAGCCCTGGAAGCGTTTCCACGACGTCCGGCCCATCGCCCCTCATCCGTTCAGTGGATTTCGCAAAATCCACGCGCATACCTGCTCGATGCCGGCCGCTTTCGCTTGGTACTGTGCGTCACTGGTCATGTGAACCATGACACAGTGCCCCCACAGTCCGGAGATCCCGATGTGCCAGCACCAACCCACCTGCCCCTCCGCCGAAGCGACCGACCGGGAAGCCGCCCGGGTCCTCGCCTGCTTCCCTGAGCAGGGCTGGAGCCTGCTCTGCAACGGTGTCATCGTCTTCGAGGACACCGGCGAGCTGCTCCCCGACGGCAGCAGCATCGCCCCGCACCGCGGCCCCGCCCGACACGCCCTCGTCGCCTGACCTGTCACGCTCCGTCACGCACCTCAGCCGCGTCGACCCAGGCTAGTCCCCCGGTCGGGACACCCCCCGCCCAGGTCGGCGCACCCGCCGGGGCGGCACCACGACCGCCCCGGCGTCACGCGACGTCAGCCCTCGAACGCCTCCGGCCCCGGGCAGGAACACACCAGGTTCCGGTCGCCGTACGCGCCGTCGATGCGCCGCACCGGCGGCCAGTACTTCCCGGGCCGGTCCACCCCGCCCGGGTACGCGCCCACCGACCGCGGGTACGGGTGCGGCCACTCGTCCGCGGACACCATCGCCGCGGTGTGCGGGGCGTTGGCGAGCGGGTTGTCGCCGGCCGGCCACTCCCCCGCCCCCACCCTGTCGATCTCCGCCCGGATGGCGATCATGGCGTCGCAGAACCGGTCCAGCTCGGCCAGGCCCTCGCTCTCGGTGGGCTCCACCATCAGCGTCCCCGCCACCGGGAACGACATCGTCGGCGCGTGGAACCCGTAGTCGATCAGCCGCTTCGCCACGTCGTCCACGCTCACCCCGGTCGCCTTCGTCAGCGGCCGCAGGTCCAGGATGCACTCGTGCGCCACCAGGCCCTTGTTGCCCGCGTACAACACCGGGAAGTGCCCACGAAGCCGCGCGGCCACGTAGTTCGCCGCCAGCACCGCCACCCCGGTCGCCCGGACCAGCCCCGCCGCGCCCATCATCCGCAGGTACGCCCACGGGATCGGCAGGATCCCCGCCGACCCGTAGCGGGCCGCCGAGATCGCCGGCCGGCCGTCGACGTGCGTGCCCAGCGGGTCGCCCGGCAGGAACGGCGCCAGGTGCGCCCGCACCGCCACCGGACCCACCCCCGGACCGCCGCCACCGTGCGGGATGCAGAACGTCTTGTGCAGGTTCAGGTGCGACACGTCCGCCCCGAACTTCCCCGGCTTGGCGAACCCGACCAGCGCGTTGAGGTTCGCCCCGTCGACATACACCTGACCGCCGGCGTCGTGGATTTTCGCGCACAGCGACGCGATGCCCGTCTCGTACACCCCGTGCGTCGACGGATACGTCACCATGATCGCCGCGAGGGCGTCCCGGTGCTTGTCGATCTTCGCGTCGAGGTCCACCAGGTCGATGTTGCCCCCGTCGTCGCAGCCCACCACGACGACCCGCATGCCGGCCATCACCGCGCTGGCCGCGTTGGTGCCGTGCGCCGACGACGGGATCAGGCACACGTCCCGGTGCCCCTCGCCCCGGTCGCGGTGGTAGGCCCGGATCGCCAGCAGGCCCGCCAACTCACCCTGCGAACCGGCGTTGGGCTGCACGCTGACCGCGTCGTAGCCGGTCACCTCCGCCAGCCACCCCTCCAGCTGCGAGATCATCTCCCGGTAGCCGGAGGTCTGCGCGTCCGGCGCCAACGGGTGGACGTGGGCGAACTCCGGCCAGCTCACCGGCTCCATCTCGGTGGTGGCGTTGAGCTTCATCGTGCACGACCCCAGCGGGATCATCCCCCGGTCCAGGGCGTAGTCGAAGTCCGACAGCCGCCGCAGGTAGCGCAGCATCGCCGTCTCCGAGTGGTGACTGCGGAACACCGCGTGGGTGAGGAAGTCCGACGTGCGGGCCAGCGCCGCCGGCAACGCGCCCTCGACCGGCGCGTCCGCCACGGCCACCGGCCGCCCGGCGACGGTGGCCCCGAACGCGTCGCACACCGTCCGCAGGTGCGCGACGGTCGTCGTCTCGTCGCACGACACCCCCACGTGGTCGGCGTCGACCAGCCGCAGGTTCACGCCCCGGGCGGCGGCGTCGGCGACGACCGCCTCGGCGCCGCCGGGCACCCGCGCCAGGACGGTGTCGAAGAACGCCTCGTGGACCACCTCGACGCCGTCCACACCGCGCAGCGCCACCGCCAACCGCACCGCCATGTCGTGGGTACGGCGGGCGATGCCCCGCAGCCCGTCCGGCCCGTGGTAGACGGCGTACATGCCGGCCATCACGGCGAGCAGCACCTGCGCGGTGCAGATGTTGCTGGTCGCCTTCTCCCGCCGAATGTGCTGCTCACGCGTCTGCAACGCCAGCCGGTACGCCGGGTTGCCGTCCGCGTCACGCGACACCCCGACCAGCCGCCCGGGAAGCATCCGCTCCAGCCCCGCCCGCACCGCCAGGTAGCCGGCGTGCGGGCCCCCGAAGCCCATCGGCACGCCGAAGCGCTGGGTGGTGCCGGCAGCGATGTCGGCGCCGATCTCCCCCGGTGCCCGCAGCAGCGTCAGGGCCAGCAGGTCCGCCGCCACGGTGACCAACGCCCCCACGGCGTGCGCCGCCTCGACCAGACCCGCCTGGTCACGCACCGCCCCGGACGCCCCCGGGTACTGCAGGTGCAGGCCGAAGAACTCCGCCGGCAACTCGTCGCGCTCGGTGTCGACGATCCGCACGTCGATGCCGAGCGGCTCGGCCCGGCTGGTGATCACCGCGATGGTCTGCGGCAGAGTGTCGGCGTCGACCACGTACACCGGGCTCTTGCTCTTCGACGCGCGCCGGGCGAGGGTCATCGCCTCGGCCGCGGCGGTGCCCTCGTCGAGCATCGACGCGTTCGCGGTGGCCAGCCCGGTCAGGTCGGTGACCATGGTCTGGAAGTTCAGCAGCGCCTCCAGCCGCCCCTGGCTGATCTCCGGCTGGTACGGCGTGTACGCCGTGTACCAGGCCGGGTCCTCCAGCACGTTGCGGCGGATCACCGCCGGGGTGTGCGTGCCGTGGTAACCCAGACCGATCATCGACACCACGACGGTGTTACGGGCCGCCAGGGCCCGCAGCTCGGCGAGGGCGTCGTGCTCGCTGGCCGGCTCCGGCAGGTCCAGGGTGCCGTGCCAGCGGATCACCTCGGGGATCGCCGCGTCCATCAGCTCCTCGATCGAGCCGTAGCCGACGGCCTCCAGCATCCGGCGCTCGTCGTCCGGATCCGGGCCGATGTGGCGGGCGGCGAACTGCTCTGCGGTCATGGGCGGCACTCCCGGGGGGGCGAGGTCGACAGGTCGGCCTCCCCCTCTGTCGCGCCCGCGAGGCGCTCCACAGTGCCTGCCCACGAGGTCCTTTTGCCTGAGAGGTTCCGGGGAGGATTTGCCCCTTCGGCGCCGCCCGGGATGCTGCTGGGCGGTCTCTCCCACGTGGGTGCTGCCGGCATGGTCAACGCTACCAGCGCCGCCCCGCCCACCGGAGGTCGGCCGCTACCGGCCCACGCCCGTCAGCCCGGCCGCCACCGCACCCGGGTCGGCGCCGCCGGCCGCCCGGTCGGCCAGCGCCGGCAGCAGCCGGCCCAGCGGCGCGTCGACGGTCAACGTCGCGTACCCGTCGCCCCGGGTCGGCCCCTGGTTGACGATCACCACCGGGATGCCGAGCTTCGCCGCGCGCAGCACGAACCGGCGACCCGACATCACCGTCAACGACGACCCCAGCACCAGCAGCAGCCGCGCCCGGCCCACCAGGTCGAAACAGCGCGCCACCCGGGGCGCCGGCACCGTCTCACCGAAGAACACCACGTCCGGCTTCAGCATGCCGCCGCGGCAGAACGTGCAGTCGACCGTACGGAACGCCGCCACCTCGTCGTCGGCGAGATCCACGTCACCATCGGGGTTGACCGCCGCGACCCGCGCGTCGAACCCCGGGTTCGCCTCCCGCAGCCGCCGGTCCAACTCCTCCCGGGACGTCTGGTTGCCGCAGTCCAGGCACACCACCTCGTCGAGGCGGCCGTGCAACTCCACCACCCCCGCACTGCCCGCGGCCGTGTGCAGCCCGTCCACGTTCTGCGTGATGATCCCGTCGACCAGCCCACCGCGTTGCAGCCGCGCCACCGCCCGGTGCCCCTCGTTCGGGGCCGCCCGCGCGATCACCCGCCACCCCAGGTGGCTACGCGCCCAGTAGCGCCGCCTCGCCTGCGCGTCGCGCGTGAACACCTGGTACGTCATCGGGGTGTGCCGCCGCGCCGCGCCACTGGGTCCCCGGTAGTCCGGGATGCCCGACTCGGTGGACAGGCCCGCCCCGCTCAACACCACGACACCCCCGCCGGCCACCAGGCCAGCCAGCGCGTCGACCGTCTCCGTCACCCGTCCATGCTGCCTCAGGCAGCCGCCCTGCGGCGAACACCCGGGCAGCTGCGGCCCCCGCCGACCGGCCGCGCCGCACCGCGACGACGGCTAGTGCCGGGACCACGAATGTTCACGGTGTCGGTCGACACGCCGTCGGCCTGACGGGCGTACGGCGTAATCGGAAGGTCAGCCGCCACCGCCGGTCGGGGCAGGGCGGGACTCAGGAGGGGAGCACGGCGGCCAGGTCGTTGGACGAGATCGGTGAGCTTCCACCTGACCGCATGCGGCCTGTCGGTGTATCCGGCCCACGGAGCCTGCGCGGAAAAACGTTTGGCGTAGCACGGTGGCCGCTGCTAGGTTCTCGGGGCCGTGCGAGAGACCGAGGAGGTGGTACCCGTGAACGTTTCGACATGGGTGCTCTCCTCTGGGGTCACGGTCGGGCGATAGGTCGTCCGGGAGCGCCGTTCGCGAGCACTCCCGAAAGGCACGACCATGCGATTCACTACTGAGCAGCGCCTCGATGACGGGGTCCTCGAGCGCGAATTCACCCTCGGCGAGATCCCCGGCATCCTGTGGACGCCCAAATCCGCATCCGCACCGGTCCCGCTGATCCTGCTCGGTCACCCCCCGCTCGGACTGCGCAAAATGTACCCCCGCCTGGTGGCTCGGGCCCGGCACTGCGCGGCGCAGGGCTTCGCCGCGGCCACCATCGAGCTTCCCGGCAGCGGTGACCGGCCTCGATGGGCCGCCGCCGAGCAGGCCCGCGCCGACCTGCGCCGGGCGCTGGAGGCCGGCGAGCCGGTCAGCGACAAGATCATCGACGCCCTCATCCTCCCGCTCGTCGACAGGGCGGTCCCGGAATGGCAGGCCGCCCTGGATGCCCTCCTGTCGCTGCCGGAAATCGGCGGCCCGGTCGGGTACTCAGGGGGAGTGATCTCCGTCGGCATCCGACTGGCGGTGGTCGAGCCGCGCATCGTGGCCGCCGGGCTGTTCGCCGGGAGCTTCGTGCCTCGCACCATGTTCGAGGAGGCCCGGCAGGTCACCATTCCGCTGCACGTCCTACTGCAGTGGGACGACGAAGGCAACGACCGGCAAGCGGCCCTGGACCTGTTCGACGCCTTCGGCTCCAAGGAGAAGACGCTGCACGCCAACATGGGCGGACACACCGGCGTCCCGCAGTTCGCAGGAGAGGACGCAGCCGGGTTCTTCGCCCGGCATCTGCGCTAGTGCCGTGACCTCGAACGTCTGAGGTGTCGGGGCCGGGCTGCCCGGGTGGCAGGTTGGCCCCAGCGTCGCTGGCGTTCGCTGCGGATACGGGCGCGTTCGCGGCGTTGGGCCGCGAGGACGTCGGGGTGGCGGGCGCTGGCGTTGCGCCAGCGCAGGTCCTTGTGCCGTGCCGCCCACGCACGGATCTTGGTGCCTTTGTGGCGGACAGGTCGTCCAGGACTGCCACCGTCACAGCCTGACCGCCGCAACGCCGTACGCCCGTCAATCCGACGGCGGGTCAACCAACACCGTGAACGTTTCGTGGTCACGGCACTAGGTTGGCAGTATGCGCGTCGTCATCGCCGGAGGACACGGCAAGATCGCCCAGCTGACCCACCGCGAACTCGCCGGACGCGGCGACACCGCCGTCGGCCTGATCCGCAACCCCGACCACGCCGCCGCGCTGCGCGCCGCCGGCGCCCACCCCGTCGTGGCCGACCTCGAACACGTCGGCGTCGACGAACTCGCCGCGCACCTCCACGACGCCGACGCCGTGCTCTTCGCCGCCGGCGCCGGCCCGGGCAGCGGCGCCGCCCGCAAGGACACCGTCGACCGGGCCGCCGCCGTCCTGCTCGCCGACGCCGCGCAACGCGCCAACGTCCGCCGCTACCTGCTGCTGTCGTCGGTGGGCGTGGAGGACGAACCACCCGCCGGCACCGACGAGGTGTTCGCCGCGTACCTGCGGGCCAAGAAGGCCGCCGAGGACGACCTCACCGGCCGCGACCTCGACTGGACGATCCTGCGCCCCGGCCGGCTCACCGACGACCCACCCACCGGGCGGATCACCCTCGCCCGGCACGCACCCCCCGGCGCCGTGACCCGCACCGACGTCGCCCGGGTGCTGGTCGCCCTGCTCTACCATCCGCACA
Source organism: Micromonospora sp. URMC 107 (assembly GCF_051386315.1). Classification (NCBI taxonomy): domain Bacteria; kingdom Bacillati; phylum Actinomycetota; class Actinomycetes; order Micromonosporales; family Micromonosporaceae; genus Micromonospora; species Micromonospora sp. URMC 107. The sequence goes on along the minus strand of NZ_JBPQTK010000046.1, from coordinate 26,551 downwards.
GCGCCGGCGCGATCCTGGAAGTCGTCGGCGGCGACACCCCCATCGCCGACGCCGTCGACGCCGTCGACCGGCGCTGAGCCGACGCCGCTACTCGCCGACGACCGCCCGCCGCTACTCGCCGACCACGGCCCGCAGCTGCGCGCTGACCGCCCCGGCCGCCGCCGCGTCGGCCCGCAACTGCTCCGCCTGCTCCGACAGGTACGCCTGCCACCGGCTCAGCTGCTGCTGCGCCGTCGACACCGCCGCCACCAACGCCGCCTGCCGGCTCTCCATCTCCCGCACCTGCCGCGGCAACTCCTCGCCCCCCGCCGGCCCGGCCACAGCCCCGGCCAACACGTGCGCCTCCGCGATGATCTCCTCGGCCTGCCGCCGCGCGTCGGCGATGATCTCCGCGCCCTCCGCGCTGGCTTCACTGATCGTCCGGTTCGCCTCGTCCTGCGCCCGCACCGCCAGCTCGATCACCATCGGATCCGGCCCCTGCGGAGCGGTGCTGGGCAACGCGCCGTGCCGCAACATCTCCACCTGCCGCGCCAGAGCCTCGTTCTCCCGCCGCAGCCGGTCCACCTCACCGCCCAGCAACGCCACCCGCTCGTCCGCCGACCGGACCAGGCCGGCGACCTGGTCGGCCGACAGCCACCGGCTGCCCCGGAACCGGCGCGCCTCCAACGCGGCCACAGCCCGGGTCAGCTCACCATGCGGATCGGCGACCACCCGATCGCCGTGGTCAATGCTCATCGCGCACCCGTCCAACTCAAGTCACGGGGTGCGGCGGCAGCCGCACCTGTCCAAGTCAAATCGGACGGCGCGGCGGCAGCCGCGCTCGCCAGAGGCGGATAGAGGGAGTGATCGTAGCTCTCGGTCAGGATCCGCTCCGGCGGCACACCCGACGCGGCGAGGGCGCTGATCGTCTCCCGGGTCATCTCCGGGCTGCCACACACGAGCACCTCGGTGTCCCGCCACGGACCCAACCGCGCCGCGGTGTGACCGGCCGTACCGACCGCACCCTGCCACTGCCAGCCGCTCTCCACCGTCGGCACGTACCGCAGCCACCCACCGACCTCACCGGAGCGCCACGACCCCGCCGGAGGCATCCCCGCCAACTCCCGCAACGCCCGGTCGTCATACAGGTCGTCGGGCGTCTTGCCGCCCACCACCAGAGTCGTCGGACGCCCCGGTCCCTGCTGCAACGCCTCCACCACCGCCCGCAACGGCGCCAGCCCCGTGCCCCCGGCCACCAGCAGCAACGGCAGATGCGGCGACCGGTCGTACGACGCCAACGCCTCACCCACCGGCAACCCCAACAGCAACTGGTCGCCCTCGCGCACCCTGCGCACCAGGTGGGTGGAGAACCGTCCCGTCGCACGCACGTGGAACTCGATCGTCCCGTCCGGACGCGGCGCGTTCGCCGGCGACAGATAGCGCCACGTCCGCAACTGCGGCACCTGCACCGGCAACGACTGCCCCGGCAGGTACTCGCACAGGTAGTTCGGGCGGACCGTGAACACACACACGTCGGACCGCCGCCGCTGCACCCTGAGCACCTCCGCCTCCCAGTACGGCGGCGACGTCCGCACCGCCTCCGCCGCCCCGGTCAGCATCAACCGCGCCACCAACTCGTACGCCGCGGCCCACTCCGCGCGCAACGCCGGCGTCCACCGCGGGCCGAGGAACCGCTCCAACGTCAACAGCAACGCCTGTCCGACCTGGCTGTAGTGCCACTCCGCCATCGGCACCGGCCGACCCTGCCGGTCCTCCCCCCGGAACCGGCGGTGGTCAGCCCCCAACCGCTGCGCAAACGACGTCACCACCCGCTCGTCGTCGATGTGGGTGATCACATGCCCCAACGCCGCGAGCAGCTTGTCCTGCTGATACTCCATGTTGGTCGGGAACATCGTGCGGACCTCGGGCGCGATCACGAACAACGTCGCGTAGAAGTGCTTCGCCGCCTCCGGACCAGCCACGCAGAACTGGGCCCAACTCTGGCGTAACGCCGCGACATCCATGCCTCAGCCCTCCTGCCGGCGAGCGACGTCATGACGCTGCCGCAGGGTCGGCTGCGCCACGCCCGACGTCCCGTACGCACGGTCCGCCTGCCACAGGTTCGGGTTCGGGATCCCCTCGTCGTAGTAGCGGTGGTGCACGGCGTGCAACGCCGCCCACCCCACACTGCCGTTGAGCCACGACCAGTCACCATGCACCGGCCGACCCGCCCGCTCCTCGAACTCACAGAACCTCATGAACTGCTCCGACTCGGTGTGTGGATCCGACACCCGCACACCGGCCAACCGGAACGAGTGCAACACCGCCTGGTTGATCACCAACACGGCGTGCTCGCGCCACAGATTGTCCTCGCGCGAGGTGTCCAACCCCAGCCCCCGCGCCACCGGCAGCAACTGGTCGTAGCGGTCCCGGTCACCCATGTTGCGGGTACCGATCTCGTCACTCAGATAGTGACCGTTGAAAGGAGCACAGCTGTAATCCACCCCACCGATCCGCAAGCGCATGTTGCTGATGACCGGCAGAGCATGCCAGCGCAGCCGCAGATCCTCGAACCACGGATGGTCCGGATGCACCAGGGCGACCTCCCGAACGAGATCCCGGGACACCTCCACCACCGTCGGGTCCTCGTACGCCGTCTCGATCACCCACGGCAACAGGTCGAACCGGCCCGGTACCGCCGGCGGACGCCACCCCAGACGCCGCGCCGCATCGGTCATCGCCACCTGCGCCGGATCACCCCGCACCGACCCGTCCTCCAGCCGATGCCCGCAGTACCGGATCAACTGGTCGTTCCAGATCCGCGCCCGCGGACCCACCCCCGGCCGGTCGGGCGCGAACACCGTCATCACCGACTGGATCCGCCCGCCGTTGTCCGCCACCGCCAGGTGCTGCGCCAACTCCTGCGAGATGCCCGCCACCGTCGTCACCCCGCGCCGGTCGCGGACCTTCAGCCCCGCCCACCGGACCCGCCCCACGCAACGCACCGACTGCCGCCAGGCGACCTTCGCCCCGTACGCCAACTCCTCCGTGGTGTGCCGGTACGTGCCGGTCAGCGCGATCTCCTCCCGGACCTCAGCGATCCGCCCGATCAGGCCCGGCAGCCGCCGCTCCGCGTGGTAGAGCTGTAGGAACTCGACGGCCTCCGCCGCGACGTCCTCCACCAGAGGTTCCTGCGGCCGGGAGGCATGAGCCACCGGGCAGCCCGAGGCGTTGCCGTCCACGGCACGCTCACCGGCAGCCAAGACCATTGCGTCGACGTGATAGTCAGTCTGCACTCTTGTCTAAATCCGATCGTCGGGCAGGCGTCGCCGCCGCCTTCTGCGTCGTCCCGTACAGGTTCGCCGCACCAACCCGGCACATCACCGAGGGTGATATGCGCGCAGAAGATCGCGAACGCCGCACACAGGATTCCCGCAGACGCAATGACTGTCAACAAGGCGACTCGTGCCCAAGGCGTCCACTGTCGGCATTTGCCTCCGAGCAGGCCACATTGGACATCACCGCAGCGGCCCCCGGCTCCCCGGAACACCCACGACACGCGCCCCGGCCAGCCGCCGGAGATCAACCAGCCCGACGCCGCGCCCGACGCGCCGCCAACTCGTCACCCACCGGATCCGCCGCCACCGGCGGCTCCGCCGGCGTCGCCGGCTCCGACGGCAGGTGCGACAGGGAACCCTGGATCTCCTTGAACGCCCCACCGATCGCAATGCCGAACACACCCTGGCCACCCTGCAACAGGTCGACCACCTCCTCCGGCGACCGGCACTCATACACGGTCGTGCCATCGGAGATCAACGTGATGCCCGCCAGATCCGCCACCCCACGCGAGCGCAGCGCCTCGATCGCCTTCCGGATGTTCTGCAACGACACCCCGGCGTCCAGCAGCCGCTTCACCACCTTCAGGACCACCAGGTCCCGGAACGAATACAACCGCTGCGTGCCCGAACCCGAAGCGTCACGCACACTCGGCACCACCAACCCGGTACGGGCCCAGTAATCCAACTGGCGGTAGCTGATCCCCACCGCGTGGCAGGCCGTCACGCCTCGGTACCCTACGGCACCGTCACCCTCGGTCGCCCAACCCGGCGGCGCCACACCCGGCTCGTCCAGCTCCGTACCCGGATCGGGATCTCGCGGCTCGTGCATCCGGACAACCTCCCCGCCAGTGCGGTGACACGTCGTTTCCGGGACGTGCACCCCTCGACAACGGCAACCCTATAGCCGCCTTCAGGAATTGCCCCGCAGGAACCGTCGCGACACGCCGCGCCACGACAAACGAAGATCACCCACAGCACCGGAACATCACCGAACGTGACGACCCCGGGCGAAGACCGAAATCAGCCGGCGAAGTCCTCCGGACGCACCTGGTCCAGGAACTCGCGGAACTTCTCCACCTCGTCCTCCTGCTCGTCCGGGATCACGATCCCCGCCTCGCTGAGGACCTCCTCGGCACAACGAATCGGCGCACCGACCCGCAACGCCAACGCGATGGAATCACTCGGCCGGGCCGACACCCGCACCCCGTCCCCCAGCAACAGATCCGCGTAGAAGACGTTCTCCTTCAACTCGGTGATCTCCACCGCCCGCAACGGCGCCTTCAACGCCGCCAACACGTCCCGCAGAAGATCATGGGTCAGCGGCCGGGCCGGCTTGACCCCCTGCTGCTCATAGGCGATCGCCGTCGCCTCGACCGCACCGATCCAGATCGGCAGATAGCGGTCCCCCTCGACCTCCCTGAGCAGGACGATCGGCTGGTTGCTGGGCAGCTCCACCCGAACTCCGACCACGCTCAGCTCGCGCACCGCCGCCTCCGTGTCGTTGTCACCTACGCCGCACCGCGCCCTTCCCTGCACGGTACACGGACCGCGACACGGCCGTCCCATGCGCTACCCGCACACGCCCGCGCCAGAAAGGGGTTACCCCGGCAAGCCTACGACACGCTTCCCGGGGAAGATCTTTCCGCACGGCCCCCGCCGGATCACCGACCCAACGTCGACCGCAACCCCACCCGCACCAACGCCGCATGCAACTGCTGCGACAGCGCCACCAACTCCCGCGCCGTCTCCGCCGCCCGCGCCCGCGCCGCCGGATCACTCTGCCGCGCCAACGGCGCCACCAACTGCGCGAACAGACCGACCTCCCGATCCGCCGCCGTCCGGAAGGCCCGCAGGTGCCGCGGCTCCAACCCGTACGCCGCCAGACCCGCCACCGCCCGCGCGATGATCAACGCGTCGCCGTCGTACCAACCCGGCGGATCCGACACCACCACACCGAGCCGCTCCAACTCGCCCAGCGTCGACTCGTCGATCCCGCTGCGCGCCACCAGATCCGTCCGGCCGAGCCGCACCTGCGGCGACCCGGCCGGCTCCTCCGGCGCCCGCCCCGGAACCTCACCGTCCGGACCCACCGCCACCAACGTCGGCCGCTGCCGACCCGGCGACTCCCCGGACGCGTCCCACTGCGCCAACTGGTCCCGGATCACCCGCAAAGGCAGGTACTGGTCCCGCTGCGCGGTCAGCACGAACCGCAACCGCGCTACATCGTCCCAGCTGTACTTCCGGTAACCCGCCGCCGTCCGCTGCGGCTCCACCAGACCCTCGGCCTCGAGGAACCGCAACTTCGAAATGGTCACGTCCGGGAAATCGACCCGCAGCTGACCCAGCACCTCGCCGATACTCATCAACGGACGGGCGCGGGCCGCCTCGGGCGGCGTGGAGGCCGCAGGCTCGTTCACCCCCGGCCGGCCCCCTCCTCGGGACGCGGACCGGCGATGAACACCACCCGGAACTTGCCGATCTGCACCTCGTCACCATTGCTCAACGTGGCCGCCTCGACCCGCTCCCGGTTCACGTACGTGCCGTTCAGGCTCCCCACGTCCCGCACCGTGAACGTCCCACCGTCACGGTGGAACTCGGCGTGCCGCCGCGACACCGTCACGTCGTCGAGGAAGATGTCACTGTCCGGGTGCCGACCGCTCGTCGTCACGTCGTGATCCAACAGGAACCGGGCACCCGCGTTCGGACCCCGGCGAACCACCAGCAGCGCCATACCCGGCGGCAACGAACCGGACATCCGGCTCGGCACCACATCGGTGTCCGGCCCCTCCAGCACTTCGTCGAGCGAACCGAGATTGAGCGTCGAAGTGACGTCGAGTGGGGGGAACTCGTCGTCTGGGCGCGTCATGGGACCACCTCACGGATCTGTTCGGTCGGCGTCGGGTAATGGCGGGTCTGGCCGCCGGGCACTCCAACACCCGGCGGCTGGCTCCCCGTGCCCGGAAAGGCAATTCCGCAACGCTGAACTATTGGTTCTCGGTCGACTGGGCGAGCCTAGCCAGCGCCGAAATGCAGGGCAACCGGACGCGCGGAACACCCGCCGCGCCCGGAGGGGACGCACTCAGCTCTCGGTGAGCTCACGATACGCGTCCGCGGACAGCAGGCCGTCGACCGCCGCCGGATCGTCCGGGGTGATCTCCAGCAACCAACCCGCACCGTACGGATCGGTGTTGATCACCTCCGGGGTGTCGCCGAGCGCCTCGTTGCGCGCCGCCACCGTACCGCTCAGCGGCGCGTAGATCTCCGACACACTCTTGGTCGACTCGATCTCACCCAACGACTCACCGGCCGCCACCACCGCACCGGAATCGGGCAGCTGGACGTACACGATGTCACCCAGGGCGTCCTGCGCGAAGTGCGTGATGCCGACCCGGACAGTGCCGCCGCCGTCACCCGCCACCCACTCGTGCTCGGCGGTATACCGCAGATCCTCAGGAATCACCAGACGCGTCCTTCATCCATCGGCGCACCGGAGACCCGGTGCGAGCCGCGCCGGTCAGGAGACCGGACGGGCGTGTTCCAGCTTGATCGGCGCGTGCAGCGCCGAAACCTCGGCAGCCTCACGATCCTCGACGATCAACTTACCGCCGTCACCCGTCACCGACGCCACCACCCCGCCGGGAATGTTCAAGGCCGTACGCATCGTCGCCGGATCACCGATCACCGTGATCGTGAACGGACCCGTCAACCGACGCCCGTCCACCACCAACGACCCGCCCTCCCCGTCCAGGAAGAACGTCGAGGCGACGATCCGCACCGTCGCCCGGTCACCACCGGAGATCTGCATCGCCTCCGCGCCCGCGCCCCGCAGCTCCTGCACCGCGTCCAGCACCCGCGACGCCGAGATCGGCTTCTCGCCCGCCTCGAAGCGCACCGAAAGCCCCGGCCCCGTCGCCGGCAACGTCCCCGCCAGGATGCCCAGCTCGTCGGCCCGCCGCGTCGCCTCCTCCAACGCCGCCTGCCGCCCCTGCTGACCCGAACGCAACTGCCGCTGGCTCTCCTCCAGCGTCGCGATGTCCTGCCGCAGCCGGACCTCCCGCGAGTTCAGGTCGTAGAGGATCCGCACCAGGTCCTCCTGCCGCGTCGCCGCCACCGTCGGATCCGTCGACGTCGTCTTGAGCTGCACCACCAGCGTGAACCCCAGCAACGCCAGCAGCGCCGCGATCATCACGCCGGCCGAACTCACCCGCCGCCGCGGCGGCGTCCCGCCGCCCCCGGACACCGGCTGCGCGACGGCACCGCCGGACACCGGCTGCGCGACGGCACCGCCGGACACCGGCTGCGCGACGGAACCCTCGGGCGCCGCGGGCGTGACGTCACCCGAACCGGCGGCGCGGCTCAGGTCCACCGTCTCGCCGTCGTCGGGCTCCCGCACGGCAGGCTCCCGCACCGGCGGCTCCACCGGCGGCGCGGACCGCTCCGGCGCCAACGGGCTCAACTCGTCCGGATCCGGCGCGTCCGGCCGGGGATCGGGCTCCCCCGCCGGACCAGCCGGCCGCCTCGGACCCGCGGGCTGCGGCCAACCCGTGCCCGTCTCCGTGTGCTCGTCGCTGCTCATCGCCACCAACCTACGCCCGGAACAGGTGCCGACGGATCGCCGCCACGTTTCCGAAGATCCGCACGCCGAGCACGACCACCACGCCGGTGGAGAGCTGACCGCCCACCCCCAACTGGTCGCCCAGATACACGATCAGACCCGCCACCAGCACGTTCGAAATGAACGACACCACGAACTGCTTGTCGTCGAAGATCCGGTCGAGCTTCGCCCGCACCCCGCCGAACACCGCGTCCAGCGCGGCCACCACCGCGATCGGCAGGTACGGCTGCAACGCCGTGGGCACCGTGGGGTCGAGCCACACCCCGAGGACCACACCGGCGAGCAACGCCAGCACCGCGATCATCGACCACCTCCGGAGGGGCTGGGAGACGTCCTCGAACCGGCCGGCCCAGGACTGACGGATCCGTCGGCCCCCGACGGCGACGGCGTCGGGCTCACCGAGGGCTTCGCGTAGCGTAGCCGCGGGTCCGGAGCGGCCGGCAGGGTGAGGTCCTCGGCCTCCCGCACCCCGAACGACAACCCGGTGTCCTCGGCCACCTTCCGCATCGTCAACGCGCTGCGACTGTCCTCGTACCGGTCCCGCATCGACCCCGGCCCGATCGCCGACACCTCGTACGGCCCGGTCACCGGCCGGAAGTCCACCAGGATCGCCTGACCCGCCGAGCGGATCGTCGACATCGCCGTCAACCGCTGACCGTTGATCGAGATCGCCTCCGCCCCCGCCGCCCACAGGTCGTTGGCCACACCCTGCAGATCGCTGTAGATCACCCGGGACGGACCCACGTCCGCGCCGGTCACCGCGTCCGGATTCTGCGGCGCGTCCGCCAGGCGCACCACCACGCCGTCACCGCGCACCCGCCCCAGACCGGTGCCCGCCTCCAGGTTGTGCAGCCGCGCCGCCTCCGAGCCACCCAGCGCCGCCGCCCGCTGCCGCGCCACCTCCGCCCGCAGCTCGTCGGCCCGCACCGACAACCGGTCGGTCTCGCTCTCCCGCTGCTTGATCTGCTCGACCAGCCCCGAGCGGGCCTGGCTGCGCCCCGGCTCGGCCTCCAGCGTCTGCCGGTACGCCACCGCGAACAGGAAACCCAGCAGCAGCACCACCACGAGGCTGACGGAGCGCGCCGACCAGCGCCGCCACCCCGGGGCCGGCGCCTGCCGCTCCCGACGCCGGGCCGCCGCGTCGGCGTACCCGGGATCCAGCGGGTTGCGGAACAGCTCGGTGAGGAAGTCCGGGGCGTACACCCGGTCGGCGCGTCCCCGCCCGTCGCCCGGCGTACCCGTCATGCCGGCGCTCCCCCGGCCCGTACCGCCCTGACCAGCCGGTTTGCCTGCACGACGTAGAGCGCGCCGGCCACCCAGTAGAGCACCAGGCCCCACCAGGCCAGGCCCCAGCCGATCGCCCCCGCCACGGTCGCGGCACCCGGCACCGCCGCGGCGAGCAGCAGGACGGGGAAGGCGGCCAGCAGCAGGAAGGTCGCGGTCTTGCCGACATAGTGCACCGGCGGCGGGCCGTACCCGTGCCGGCGCAGCACCGCCAGCGAACCGAGCAGGAGCAGTTCCCGGGCCAGCAGCGCCGCGGTGAACTGCCAGGGCACCACGTCCCGCGCGGTGAAGGCGAGGAGGGTGGCGAGGATGTAGAGCCGGTCGGCGAGCGGGTCGAGCAGCTCCCCCAGCCGGCTGACCTGGCGCATGCGACGGGCCACCCAGCCGTCCACCCAGTCCGTGGTGCCGCCGACGGCCAGCACCACGAGCGCGGCCACGTCGGCGTGCGCGACGAGCAGCAGGTAGAGGAAGAGCGGCACGCCGAGCAACCGGACGAAGCTGATGACGTTCGGCAGCGTGAGGACCCGGTCGCCCACGGCCGACCCGCCCGTGCCGGCGGTGGCCTCCGGGTGCTCTTCCCGAGCCGGCGGACCCGACACCGAACCTCCTCCGCGACGCGCTCCGCCGCCCGGCCGAGGACGGGCGGCGGAGAACGTGGCCGCTGTCGGGCCGGCTGACGCCGGCGTCCCCTGCGATCCCCGTACGGGACCTTCGCCTGACACGGCCCGCGATCGTCACGATCACGGGCCGGCTGATTGCGCTGCCACTATATCGGGCTCCCGGTGCCCGCTCCGGGCTCAGGCTTTCCGTCCCGCCGGTGGCGGCTGCGTCGTGTGTGGCGTGTCACCACGCGTAAGGCATCCTAGGACACTAGTGGGACGATTCGGAATGGCGCTGACGACGGGAAACCCCCGTCAGGCGGTGCGGGTCGAGGAGTCGACCGGCGACTCGACCGTCGCGGCGGCGGCCGCCCGCTCGAAGGCCAGCAGCGCCAGCAGCAGCTCGTGCTGCGCCCGACCGGGCATCCGGTCCAGCACGGCCTGCACCGCACGGTGCCGGCGCTCCTGCAACTCCCGCAGCAACGTCTCGGCGGCGGGGGTCGGCACCAGCCGCACCTCCCGCCGGTCGCGGGGGTCCGGCACCCGGCGCAGTAGCCCGACGGCCTCCAACCGGTCGCAGAGCCGGCTCGCCGAGGACGGTACGACGTCCAGCAACTCGGCCAGGCCGTTGACGTTGGTCTCCGGCCGGCCGCTGATCAGCGACAGCACCCGCAGTTGCGTCGGCGAGACGGCCATCTGGTGCCGGGACACCGCCGAGTCGAGCACACCGACGAGCGCCTCGGCGGCGGCGCCGACCGCCGCGGCGAGATTCGGAGGTCGCTCCACCCGGTGTCCCCTGCGATCGTCCCGCTCGTGCCCTGCCGTGGCGACGACGGCTCTCACCCGTCACCCCGCCCGGCGGAACCACGCCAGTCCAGGCAGACGACGACCGCGTCGTCGCGCAGGTCGGCATCCGCGTGCCAGGCGTGCAGTTCGCGCATCACCGTACCAACTGACTCCGCCGGCGGCTGCAGCCGCGTGGACCGCATCGCCCGCGCCATCGCCCGCTCCCCGTACGCCCCGCGGTCACCGGGATCGGCGGCCCACACCCCGTCGCTGACCACGAAGAGCCGGTCCCCCGGTTCCAGGTCGAACTCCTGGACGTCGTAGCGGGCCTCGGCGAACATGCCCAGCGGCAGCTGCTGCTCCAGGTCGATGGGCGTCACCGTGCCGCCGCGCAGCCGAAGCAGGTGCGGAGAGCCGGCGTCCACCGCCCGCACCCGGCCGGTGACGGTGTCCAGTTCGAGCAGCAGCGTGGCCACGTAGCGGCGACCCCGGTGCTGGTAGAAGACCGTGTCGGAGGCCAACTCGGCCTGCTCGACGAGGCCGCCCCCCGAACGCCGGGCGTTGCGCAGCGCGTTCACGGTGACGGCGGTCAGCAGCGACGCCGCCAGCCCGATCCCGGTGCCGTTGAGCACCGTCACCGTGAGCCGGTCGTCGTCCACCGACCAGTCGAAGTGGTCCCCGCCGACCGTGTACGCCGGCTCCAGCTGGCCGGCGAGCTCGAACGCCGCGTGGCTCACGCCGCGTCCCGGCAGCAGCTCCCACTGCATCTCCGCGGCCATGCTGAGCCGCTCCCGCCGGCGGATCCGGCGGTACCGGTCGGTCTCCCGGTCCGCCGCGCGCAGCACGACGGCCAACTCACCGGCGATGTCCGCGGCCCGCTCGACGACGTCCGGACCGACCGGGCCGGGCAGCTCGACCAGGAGCACGCCCAGCCGCTCCCCCCACACCGACAGCGGCAGGTAGAGCCGGCACGGACCCCCGTCGTCGGCGTCGGTCACCGGCTGCTGGCTGCTGAAGCAGCGCTGCGCCACGGTGTGGCAGGCGAGGAAGCCGCCGTCGGCGAGGTCGGTGTCCAGCACCGGCCAGAGCCCGGTGATCCGGTAGTCGGCGATGAACACGTCCGTCCGGGAGGCGCCGAGCGCCGACCGGATGGCCCGGTCCGCCGCCTCCACCACCCGGTCGGGCGGGGCCGCACGAAGCGCACGCGAGACCTGGCCCGGTGCCTCCAACATGATCACCCTCCGGAAGCTTGCCGTAGGGCAAGCATCATACGGAGGCCCCTCCCCCGTCCTCCGGGCGGGCGGGCGGAAACACGCCGTCGCGGCGCGACGCACGCACGGCGCGGGGCGCCGGCGTCGCCTCGGGCGGCGCCGGCGCTGGCCGGGTGCTGGATGGACGGCCGGTCAGGCCGCCGAGCGGACGGCGAGCCCGCCGTGGAAGGCGTCCGGCACCTGCGCCGGCGGGCCGTCCGGACGCCACCGGTCGATCGGGACGATGCCGTCGTCGGTGGGCGTCCAGCGGCCCAGCAGCCGTGCGAACGCGGCCGGCGGGCGCATCCGGAACGCTGGCCCCATCATCGCGAGGGCCTCCGGGAAGGCGGCCAGTTCCTCGGTGTCGAAGTCGACGGCGAGCAGGCTGCCCGGCGCGGTGGCCTCGTAGAGCTCGTCGAGGGTGCGCGCCAGCGTCTCGTCGTCCAGGAACGCGGCCAGGCCGAGGAAGACCACGCCGACCGGTCTCCTCCCCCACCCCGGCACGAACCGGTGCAGCTGGGCGCGGTCGACCGTGCCGATGTCGGCGGCGTCGCCGTAGCCGTAGCCGGCCCGGTCGCTGCCGGCAAGCAGGCGCTGGCCGAGGCGGATGGTGACCGGGTCGACGTCGGTGTAGAGCACGGTGGCCTCCGGGGCGACCTCGTGCACGTTGCCCATGGTGGGCACCCCGGCGCCGAAGACGAGGAAGCTGTCCACCCCTTGCGCGGCCATCGCCCGGACCGTCCGGCCGAGAAAGGCGCGCAGCTCGCGGAAGACCGGCGCGCACGGCCCGTACGCCTGCTCGAAGTCGCGGGCGGCGGCGACGTCGACCGGGAAGTGGTGCTCCCCGCCGAGCCAGAAATCGATCATTCGCGCGGTGCTCGGCTGGTCCGGCTCATCCATCGACGACGCTCCCTCCCCGGTGGGCGTGGACAGCGTACCCACCGGTCGGGCTGCGCGGTATCGGCCCGCCGACAGGCGGCCGGCCGCGATACTGGCCGGGAACCGGCGGGAGGTGGGCGGTGAACTCGGCGAACGGCGCGGCGGTGGTCGTCGGCGTGGACGGCTCGGAATCGGCGCTGCGCGCCGTGCGGCTCGCCGCCGTCGAGGCGGCCCGCCGACACCGGCCGCTGCGGATCGTGCACGCCTTCATCTGGCCCCTGCTGCACGTGCCCGTCGGCGCGCCCGCCGGGGGCCCACCCGGCGCCGGCCTGCGGCACCAGGCGGAACAGGTCGTCGCCGCCGCGACGGACGAGGCCGAGGCCATGGTGCCCGGGCTGCGGATCTCCGGCGAGATCATCGACGGCGAGGCCGCCGCGGTGCTGCTCGGCGAGTCGCCGTCCGCCGCGTTGATCGTGCTCGGCGACCGGGGGCTCGGCGGCTTCTCCGCCCTGGTGGTCGGGTCCGTCGCGGTGCAGGTCGCCGCGTACGCCGACTGCCCGGTGCTGGTCGCCCGGGGCACCGACCACCCCGACGGGCCCGTGGTCGTCGGCGTGGACGGCTCCGAGACGGCGCGGCTCGCCGCGGAGTTCGCCATCGAGGAGGCGTCGGTGCGCGGCGCGGCGCTGGTCGCGGTGCACGCCTACCGGCACCCGACCTCCACCGGCCCGGGGGACATGCGACCACTGGTGTACGACGACACCGAGCTGCGCTCCGAGGAGGAGCGGGTGGTCGCCGAGTCGCTGGCCGGGCTGACGGAACGGTGGCCGGACGTGCCGGTCGGCCGGGAGACCACCCGGGGCCGCCCCACCACCGTGCTCGCCGAGGCGTCCCGGCGGGCCCAACTGCTGGTGGTCGGCCGGCAGGGGCGCGGCGAGCTGACCGGGCTGCTGCTGGGCTCGGTGAGCCAGTCGCTGCTGCACCACGCCGACTGCCCGGTCGCGGTGATCCGCGCGCCCCGCTGAACCGGTCGCGGGGTTGGTCGCGGCGCGGGCGGGTAGACGACCGCGGTACGCCAACGGCGACGACGACCGGAGGAGGCAGTGATGCCAGGACCACGGCCGGGCAGCAACGCGTACGACAAGCAGCGGGCGCGCATCCGGAACGCGATCGACGATTCGGGACGGCGGGTGCCGGACGACAAGGCCAACGACGTGGCCAACCGGATCCTGCAGTCCGACCGCGGGCAGCGGGGGGTCGTACGGGGTGAGCGGGTCTACGGCCCCAAGGGCGAGCGCGAACCGGGCGACCCGAAGTGAGGGCGGCGGGCCTGGCCGACGGGGCGATCGCCGGCGCGGTCGGCAGCACCGCCCTGAACGTGGTCAGCTACCTCGACATGGTGGTCCGCGCGCGACCGGCGAGCAGCACCCCGGAGCGCAGCGCGGGGCGGGTGGCCGAGGTGGCGCACGTGGGTCTGGGGTCCGGGGACCGGGCGGCGAACCGCCGCTCGGGCCTCGGGCCGCTGCTCGGCTACGGCATCGGCGTCGCCGCGGGGGTCGGGTACGCCCTGCTCGCCCGGGGCCGGCGGATGCCGCTGCCGCTGGCCGTCGGGGTGCTCGGCGGCGGCGTGATGACGATGTCCGACGGCTCGATGACCCTGCTCGGGGTGACCGATCCGCGCACCTGGCGCCGGTCGGACTGGCTGGCCGACATCGTGCCGCACCTCGCGTACGGCGTGGCGGCCGCAGCCACCTGGAACCGGCTGCGACCGCCCGCCTCGGGCCGGGGCTGTTAGCCCCCGGCGCTCTCGTCGTCGGCGACGGGCTCGGTGGCCGGGCCGTACGGGGACACCTGCCCCCGCGGCACCGGCCGCCCCTCGTCGCCGTGCGACGAGCCGCGGTTGAGCGGGTGCCCGGTCGGGCGCGGGCCCTTGCTGTCCTGGCTGGTGGCGCCCTTGTTGTTGCGGCGGAACTCCTCCTGCTGCGGGTTCACCACGGCTCTCTCCTTCCGGGGTCCGACCGTGTCCGACGTCGGTTACCCGCCCGCCCCGGCCGCATACCCGCCGGGAAGCACGCTCGCAGGGGTGGCCGGGCGCAGGGCGGGTACACCCCGAGGATGGGCGACGACCGGAAGGTGGCGCGGGTCCTGCTGGACCGGCGGGGCCGCACGTACGCCGAGGAGGCGGGTATCACGCTCGCCGACCGGCCCGCCCCGCTCTACCAGCTGCTGGTGCTCGCCACGCTGCTGAGCACGCGGATCCGGGCGGGGGTGGCCGTGGCGGCCGCGCGGGAACTCTTCGCCGCCGGCTACCGGACCCCGCAGGCAATGGAGGCGGCGAGCTGGCAGGACCGGGTCGACGCGCTGGGCCGGGGCCACTACCGCCGCTACGACGAGCGCACCTCGACGATGCTCGGCACCGGGGCCCGGCTGTGCCTGGACCGCTGGCGGGGCGACCTGCGCCGGCTGCACCGCGACGCCGGCGGCGAACCGGCCGGGCTGCGCCGACTGCTGACGGAGTTCCCCGGCATCGGCCCCACCGGCGCCGACATCTTCCTGCGCGAGGCGCAGGTGGTCTGGCCGGACCTGCGCCCGTTCGCCGACCGGCGGGCCCTGGCCGGCGCGAAACGCCTCGGCCTGCCCGGCTCGGCGGAGCGGCTGGCCGGGCTGGTCGACCCGGCCGACTTCGGCCGGCTCGCCTCCGCGCTGGTCCGGGTGGCCCTCGGCGAGGAGCCCGCCGGCGAGGTCACCCGCGCCGCCGCGTGACGGGGCTACTTGGCCGTCTTGTCGCCCGGCTTCGTCAGGTGCCACACCAGCAGCGCCGCCAGCAGCGCGAGCACGACGAGGCCGCCGGACACGCCTCGGCCGTCCTCCTCGCTGCGGCCGGTGGTGCCGAAGTAGATCACCGCGAGCCCGGCCAGCACCGTGACGAACGTCCGCATCCCTCGGTCCTTCACACCCGGACGGTAGGACCCGACCCGCCCCGGACGCAGCCGTTTCGTCCGTTTCAACCCGGGTGGGTGTCGGGTCGGGGGCCGGTGGGGAAGCCACGCAGCCGGACCCGGCGGATCGTCCGGCCGGACACCTGCACCACCTCGACGGTCAGCCCCGGCAGGTGCACGGTCTCCCCCGGGCCGGTCGGCAGGTGCCCCAGCCCGGCCAGCACCAGGCCGGCCACCGTCGTGTACTCCCGCGACGGCCGGAAGTGCAGGCGCACGCCGACGTCGGCCAGGTCGTGCAGCGGGAAGTCGCCCGGCACCAGCAGCGCACCGTCCGGTTCCCGGATCACCCCGGTCACGTCCCGGTCGGTCTCGTCGTACAGCTCCCCGACGACCTCGGCCAGCAGGTCCTCCATGGTGATCATGCCGTCGACCCCGCCGTGCTCGTCGACGACGAGGGCGAGCTGCTGGTGGCACTGCCGCAGCTCGCGCAGCGCGTCGGAGACGGGCAGGGTGCCGGGCAGCAGCAGCGGCGGCCGGGCCCGGTCGGCGACCGTCGCCGCGTCCGCCTCGACGAGTTCGCGGATGTGCACCACGCCCCGCACCTCGTCCAGCCCACCCGGCCCGACGACGGGGGCGCGGGAGCGGCCGGCGGCGGCGAGCCGGCGCAGCCCGTCGGCGGCGGGCAACGTCGCGGGGAGCACCGTCACGTCCAGCCGGGGCACCAGGATCTCCCGCAGCGTCCGGCCGGCGATGTCGAACGCGCCGGTGAGGATCTCCCGCTGCTGCGCGGACAGGCCCCGCTGGCTGACCAGCATCTCCCGCAGCTCGTCCTCGGTCATCTCCGTCCGGCTGGCGCGCGGGTCCCCGCCGGCGAGCCGCACCACCCCGTTCGTGGCCTTGCTGAGCAGCCAGACCGCCGGCCGCGACAGCCGGGCCAGCAGGTCCAGCGGGCCGGCGCTGACCAGCCCCCAGCGCTCCGCGCGCTGCATCGCCAGCCGCTTGGGGGCCAGTTCGCCGACGACCAGGGTGACGAACGTCAGCAGCACGGTGACCAGGACGACCGCGACGCCGCGCGCGGCCCCGCCGAGGAAACCCAGCGGCCCGACCAGCGGCTCGGCCAGGGAGACCGCGGCGGCGGCGGAGGCGAGGAACCCGGCGAGGGTGATGCCGAGCTGGATGGTCGCCAGGTACCGGTTGGGGTCGCGCACCAGCCGGGCCAGCCGCTCCCCCGACCCGCTGCGCCGGCCCAGCTGCCGCACCTGCCCCTCGCGCAGCGTCACCAGCGCCATCTCGCTGCCCGACAGGGCCGCGTTGACCAGCACCAGCACCGCCACCAGCGCGAGCTGACCGAGCTGCGCCCCCATGTCAGTCGACCTCCAGGTCGTCGAGGGAGATCTTGTGCGTCATCAGCCACCGGGCCAGCGCCGACATCCCGAACAGCCACAGCGGCGCGGACTCGGTGGTGCCGTTGGTGGCGAAGATCGCGAAGCGCAGGTCCGGCGCCCGGTACGCCTCGATCCGCCATTTGTGCTGCTTGTCCCGCCAGACCGCGGAAGGGTCCATGGCGCCACGCTAGGCGACCACCGGCCCCGCCGGGGCGGCTTCAGGACGGGGCCGTGACCACGACCCGCGCGTCGTCGGGCAGCCGCCGGGTGACGCCGCGACGGTCCAGCAGCTCCAGCAGCGGCACCGCGACCCGGCGGGTGGTGTCCAGCGCCCGCCGCGCGGCGCTGAGCGTGAACGGCTGGGGCAGCCCGGCCAGCACCCGCACGGCGTCGTCGGCCGCGCCGGGCAGCAGCACCACGTTCTCGGCGAGCCGCAGCAGCGCCCCCGCGCGCACGGCCGCGCCGATCTCCCGGGGACCCAGCCCCAGGTCGGCGAGGTGCTCGGCCTCGGGGGCCCGGAACGGGCGGTCGGCGTACTCGGCGCGGACCCGGGCCACGGCCCGGGCCACGGGTTCCGGCAGCGCGTCGGCCGCCGACGCGGTGACCCGACCGGCGCGCAGCCGCAGCGGCGGCCGGACCAGCGCCTCGACCAGCGCCCGCTCGGGCAGGCCGAGGCGCTGGCGCAGCAGCTCGACCGGCGCGCCCGGCTCCAGCGGGTGCTCCCGGGCGTGCCGGGCGACCTCCTCGACCAGCCGGGCGCCGAGGCCCCGCCAGTGCTCCGGGTCCGCCAGCCAGTCGCCGGCCACCGGCCGGCCGGTGCCCTCGACCCCGGTGCGGAGCAGGTCGGCGGCCCGCGCCAGCCCCCGCCGGCGCAGCTCGCCGGCCAGGTCGGGGCGGCCGTCCACCGTCGCCAGCACGGCCGCGCGGGCGGCCGCCGCGCCCCGGCGGGTCAGCGGCGGCGGCGCCACGTCCAGCACGGTCACCCCGCCCGCGACGTGGTGCCGGCCCGGGTCGCGCAGCAGCGCCCGGTCCCCGACCAGCAGCGGCAGCGGGCGGGCCAGCCGCAGCCGGGCGGTATCCGGACCGAGGGGCCGGACCCGGGCCGGCACCGCCGCCGAGCCGATGTGCAGGGTCAGGGTGGCCGGCAGTTGCGCCGTCGGGTCGCCGGCCAGCCGGACGTCCAGCAGGTCCGTGCGGTGGAAGCGGCCAGGGGTGAGCAGCGCGTCGCCACGCCCGAGGCGGTCCCGGGGCGTGCCGCGCAGGTTCACCGCCACCCGGGCGACCGGGGCGACCTCGGGCCGGGCCACGCCGAGGCAGTGCAGGCCGCGTACCCGCACCGCCTCCGCGCCGCCGGCCAGCTCCAGTTCGTCGCCCACCCGCAGCCGGCCGGCGCCGAGGGTGCCGGTCACCACGGTGCCGGCGCCGCGCACGGTGAAGGCGCGGTCCACCCACAGCCGCACCGGGGCGTCGGTGCGCGGGGCGGGCAGCCGGGCGGCGAGCCGGTCCAGCGCCGCGCGCAGCTGCGGCAGGCCGGCGCCGCTCACCGCGCTGACCGCGACCGCGTCGACCGCGCCGAGGGAGGTGGCGGCCAGCTCCGCCCGGGCGCGGGCCGTCGCCGGGCCCGGATCGGCCAGGTCCGCGCGGGTCACCACCAGCAGGCCGTACGACACCCCGAGCGCGTCCAGCGCCGCCAGGTGCTCGGCCGACTGCGGCATCCAGCCCTCGTCGGCGGCGACGACGACCAGCGCGGCGGGCACCGGGCCGACGCCGGCGAGCATGTTCGGCACGAACCGCTCGTGCCCCGGCACGTCGACGAACGCCACCGTCGTGCCCGAGGGCAGCGTGGTCCAGGCGAAGCCGAGGTCGATGGTCATGCCCCGGCGGCGTTCCTCGGCCCACCGGTCGGGTTCCATCCCGGTCAACGCCCGGACCAGGGTCGACTTGCCGTGGTCGACGTGCCCGGCGGTGGCCACCACGAACACGCCTCAGCCCTCCCCGGGCACGCGCAGCACGGCGGCGCGTAGCGCCGCGTCGGCGTCGGGGGGCACGCAGCGCAGGTCCAGCAGCAGCCGCCCGCGTACCACCCGGCCCAGCACCGGCGGGTCGCCGACGCGCAGCGGAGACGCGTACCGCTCGGGCAGGCTGAGCGCCCACGAGGCCAGCTCGACGCCGGGGGCCCCACCGCCGCCGACGACCGCCCCGGCGGGCACCACCTGCGCCTCGCACCCGTCGGCGGCGAGCGCGTCGCGCAGCCGCTCGGTGCGCGCCCGCAGCGCGCCCGCGTCGGCGTGCAGCGCGGCCCGGGTGGGGGTCGCCGGATCGCCGAGGGTGGCGGCGAGCGCGGCGAGGGTCAGCTTGTCCACCCGCAACGCCCGGGCCAGGGGGTGCCGGCGCAGCCGTTCGACCAGGTCGGCGGCACCGAGCAGCAGCCCCGCCTGCGGGCCGCCGAGCAGCTTGTCGCCGCTGGCGGTGACCAGCGCCGCCCCGGCCCGCAGCGTGCTGGCGGCGTCCGGCTCGGCGGGCAGCAGCTCATCGGGCGCGAGCAGCCCGGAGCCGATGTCGGCGACCACGGGGACGCCGAGGGTGGCCAGCCGCCGCACCGGCACGGCGGAGGTGAAGCCGGTGACCTGGAAGTTCGACGGGTGCACCTTGAGCACGAACCCGGTGCGGGGACCGATCGCGGCGGCGTAGTCGTCGAGCGTGCTGCGGTTGGTGGTGCCGACCTCGCGCAGCCGGGCGCCGGTGCTCTCCAGCAGGTCGGGCAGGCGGAACCCGTCGCCGATCTCCACCAGCTCGCCCCGGCTGACCACGATCTCGGCGTCGGCGGCCAGCGCGGTGGCGGCGAGCACCAGCGCGGCGGCGCCGTTGTTGACCACGTGCACCGCGCCCGCGTCGGGCACCGCCGCCGCGAGGGCGTCGAGGGCGTCGCGTCCGCGCCGGGCCCGCCGCCCGGTACGCAGGTCCAGCTCGACGTCGGTGTGCCCGGTGGCGGCGGCGACCGCCGCGACGGCGGCGGGCGACAGCGCGGCCCGACCCAGGTTGGTGTGCAGCACCACCCCGGTGGCGTTGAGCACCGCCCGGGGCGCCGCCGCGGGCAGGGCGGCCAGCGCGGCGTCGCGTACCGCCTCGGGGGTGATCTCGCCCCGACGGGCGCGCTCCTGGGCGCGGTGGACGGCGGCCTTGACCCGCTCCCGGCCCAGGGTGGCCGCGGCGGTTGCCAGCCGGGGGTCGGCGAGCAGCGCGTCGGTGCGCGGCACCCGCCGGCGCGGATCGGCCGCGACGTCCCCCATGGTCCTCACTTCCGCAGCGTGGCGGAGACGGACGGGAATCGAACCCGCCTGGCCCGGATCCCGGACCACACCGGTTTTGAAGACCGGGAGGGGCACCAGCCGCCTGAACGCCTCCACGCAGCAGTGAACCACAGGCCCCGCGGGCGTGCGCGGGAGGGCGTCAGCCCCCGGCGGCGCGGCGCCGCTCGAGGCGCTCGCGTTGCGGCACCACCGTGTACTTCGGATCCTTCGCCGAGGCCACGCCGCCCTCGAAGATGCCGAACCGGGTCGCCACCGAGGCGCCCAGCAGAGCCACCCCGGACAGCGCGGAGAGCGTCCGGCTGCGCCGGCCCAGCAGCGCGCCGGCCACCCCGACCGCCGTCAGGGTCCGCCCGGCGCGCAGCAGTCGACCGGGCCGACCGGTGCGGTAGGGCTCACTGAGCAGCCCGAGGCGGGTCTCCACCCGGTGCGCGCCGTACAGCTCCAGGGCCGCGCCCGCCACCGCCATCCGGCGGGCGGGCCCGGCCTGCGCGGCGGGCGCGGCGATCAGTCCCACTCCCGCGCCGCTGGCCAGGGCGCTGCCCGCGAAGATGACCGGCAGTTCCGGGTACGCCTCGTGCCACGACGGCACGGCCGTGTCGGCCAGCAGCACCCCCGTGTACGTGGCCAGCGCCGGCGCGGTCGCCGCGGCGGCCAGTCCGGCGGCGTGCCCGACCGGCGGCAGCGCCTGGCGGACGAGCCCCGGCAGGCCGCGCCCGGGCAGCCACGACGCGCTCTCGGCGACCGCCGCGAGCCCGGCGGCCGGGCCGAAGGCGCCGAGGATCCAGGTGCCCACGGACATGGGCGAGGTGGGCTTGGCCACCCGCAGCATGTGGTGGAACCGGGCGGGCCGCCCCAGATCCTTGATCAGGAAGACGGTGCTGGCGGTGACCGCCGCCAGCGAGGCGACCCGGCCGGCGCGGCGCAACGCGGGCCGGCCGGTGAGCTGCCCGCCCGCCGCGAGCAGCGACGAACCGGCGGCCAGCCCGCCGGTGAACAGGTACGCGGCGATGTCCCACTTCCAGACCGGCGCCTTGAGGATCGGCCGGCCGTAGTAGGAGGTGAACTCGGCCTCCGGGACGGCCAGCTCCTCGCCGCCGCGCCGGCCCCGCCCGCCACGCCGCCGCCCGCGGCTGGCGGCCTCGGCAGGCGGCTGCCGTTCTCCGGTCTCGGCGTGCGGCTGCCGCGCTCCGGCCGCAACCGTGACGCCCCGCGACACGCCCGCCCCGGCGACGCCACCGCCGGGCTCGGCTCCCCCGCCCGTCACGTCCGGCAGCCCGCCGCCGGGTCCGGCGTCGCCGGCGTCGCTGGCGGGACCGGCGCTGCCGGCGAGGCGGTCACGGAAGCGGCGGAACAGGTCGCCGACCGGACGATCCGCGGTCACGAGGAACCTCCCACGAACGCGGCCACGGCCGCCGCCGCCATCGCCAGCGCGGCCACGCCCGCCCGCTTCCACATCTTCGGCAGGTCCCGGGTGGTGACCACCGGGTCCGGCGGCAGCCCGTACACCTCGGGCTCGTCGAGCAGCAGGAAGAACGCGCCGTCGCCGCCGACGCCGTCGCCCGGGTCGTGCCCGTAGAGCCGCGCCTCGGGTACGCCCCGCTCGTGCAGCGTCGCCACCCGGGCCGCGGCCCGCTCCCGCAGCTCGTCGAGGGGGCCGTACTGGATGGACTCGGTGGGGCACGCCTGCGCGCAGGCGGGGGTGTTGCCCGCGCCGATCCGGTCGTAGCACAGCGTGCACTTCCACGCCCGGCCGTCGCCCTTGCGCTGGTCGATGACGCCGTAGGGGCAGGCGGAGATGCAGTAGCCGCAGCCGTTGCAGATGTCCTCCTGCACCACCACCGTGCCGAACTCGGTGCGGAACAGCGAGCCGGTGGGGCAGACGTCGAGGCAGGCCGCGTGGGTGCAGTGCTTGCAGACGTCGGACATCATCAGCCAGCGGAAGTCGGTGCGCCCCTCCGCGCCCCCGGCGCGCCCCGGCGGCTGTGCCCCGGGCATGCCCAGGAACTCCGGCCCGCCGGCCCGGCCGGCCGTGCCCGTGCCGGCGGGGCCCGTGCCCGTGCCGGTGCTGGTCGCGCCGGTGCTGGTCGCGCCGCCGGTCGTGCCGGTGCTGGTCGCGCCGCCGGTGCCGGTCGCCGAGTCGGCCCCGGTGCCGGCGGCCATCCGCGCGGCCGCGTCCGCCGCGCCCGGCGGCACTCCCGGCTCCGTGCCGCTCGGGTTGCCGACGCCGGCGGCGACGGCCGCCGACGAGGCGCTGACCGACGCGCCCGTCGGCGTGCCGGCGAACGGCGGGCTGCGGTGCCCGGCCGGACGGGGCTGCTCGACGAACGCCACGTGCCGCCACGAGTTCGCGGTCAACGCGCCGGTGTTGTCGTACGACATGCCGAGCAGGTCCAACCCCGAGCCGGGGACGTCGTTCCACTCCTTGCAGGCCACCTCGCACGCCTTGCAGCCGATGCAGACGCTGGTGTCGGTGAAGAAGCCCATCCGGGGCGGGGCGTCGGTCCAGCCGGCCTCCGGGGCGGGATCCAGCGGACCGGAGAGGCTGTGCGGGTCAGGAAGCATCGCGGCCCTCCCCGGCCCCGTCGGCGGCGGGCGACGGCGGGAGCGCCCCCGGGGTGAGCGTCGGGGCCGGCCGGCCGGGGACGATGCCCGCCCGCCGCTGGTAGTCCGCCACCAGGTCCAGCAGGGCCGGGCCGGTGGGCCGCCGACCGGGCCGCACGTCACAGGTACCGATCTTGCTCTCCTGGATCAGCACGTTCGGGTCCAGGGTGATCCCGAACAGATCGTTGGCCGAGTCGCCGGTCACCAGCCCCTCGAACCCGAAGTGGTACGGCAACCACAGCTGGTGGATCACCCGCCCGTCCACGCGCAGCGGGCTGAGCCGGTCGGTGATCAGCACCTTCGCCTCGATCACCGCCCGCCCGCTGACCATGTGCGCCCAGCCCAGGTGCGCCAGGCCCACCTCCGCGGCCAGCTCCGGGGACACCTCGACGAACATCTCCGGTTGCAGCTCCGCCAGGGGCCGCACCGTGCGGCTCATCCCGCCCGCCGTGTGGTGCTCGGTGAGCCGGCTGACCGTGAACACGTACGGGAAGACCTGGCTGTGCTCCTGCGGCGGACTCGGGTTCACCGAGTTCACCGGGTGCGCGTACACCTTGCGGGTGGGGTTGGCCTGCTGCCGGTAGAACGGGTTGCGCACCGGCGACTCGGCCGGCTCGTAGTGCGTCGGCAGCGGGCCGTCGAGCACGCCGCTCGGCGCGTACAGCCAGCCCTTGCCGTCGCCCTGCATGACGAACGGGTCGTCGCCGGCGATCCCCTCCGGGCCGGACGCGCCCTCCGGCGGCCGGTACGTCGGCGGCTTGGTCCGCTCGAAGTCCGGCACGTCGTAGCCGGTCCACTCCCCCGCGTCCGGGTCCCACCAGACGTAGCGCTTCCGCTCGCTCCACGGCCGGCCCTGCGGGTCCGCCGAGGCGCGGTTGTAGAGGGTGCGCCGGTTCGCCGGCCACGCCCAGCCCCACTCGGCGGCCACCCAGTCCTGCTCGTGGCGGGACCTGCGCCGCGCCGCCTGGTTGACGCCGTCGGCGTACACCCCGGAGTAGATCCAGCAGCCGACGGCGGTGGAACCGTCGTCGCGGGCCTCGGCGAACGCCGACAGCGGGCGACCGGTCGTCACCTCGTACCCGTTGATCTCGCGCAGCACCGCCTCGGCGCTCGGCTCGGCGTGCGGGCCGTGCGTGGGGTAGTCCCAGGCCAGGTCGAGCAGCGCCCGGTCGCGCGGCAGGTCGGAGCCGGCCAGCTTCTCCCGCAGCCGCCGCCCGAGGTGGTAGAAGAACCACAGCTCGGAGCGGGCGTCGCCCGGCGGGTCGACGGCCTTCTCCCGCCACTGCAGCAGCCGCTGCGTCTGGGTGAAGGTGCCCTCCTTCTCCACGTGCGAGGCGGCCGGCAGGAAGAACACCTCCGTCTTGCACTGCTCCGGCACGATCTCGCCGGTGGCGACCTCCGGGCTGTTCCGCCAGAACGTGGCGCTCTCGATCATGAACAGGTCGCGGACCACCAGCCAGTCCAGGTTGGCCATGCCGAGGCGCTGCGCCCGGCCGTGCGCCGACCCCACCGCCGGGTTCTGGCCCAGCAGGAAGTAGCCCCGCACCTTCCCGTCGATCATGTTCAGCACCTGCTGGTACGTCCCGTGGTCGCCGGTCATCCGGGGCATGTACCCGTAGCAGAAGTCGTTCTCGGGCGTCGCCGCGTCCCCCCAGTACGCCTTGAGCAGGCTCGCCGCGTAGGCGCGGGCGTTGCCCCAGAAGCCCTTCTGACCCGGATGGCGGATGCTGTCCACCCACGCGTCGAAGGTGGGGTGGTCGGCGTGGTGCGGCATCGGCAGGTAGCCGGGGAGCAGGTTGAACAGCGTCGGGATGTCGGTGGAGCCCTGGATGCTGGCGTGCCCGCGCAGGGCCAGGATGCCCCCGCCCGGGCGGCCCATGTTGCCCAGCAGCAGCTGGATGATCGCGCCGGTGCGGATGTACTGCACGCCGACGCTGTGCTGCGTCCATCCCACGGAGTAGATCAGCACGCCGGTGCGCTCCCGGCCCGAGTTCGCCGCCCACGCCTGGGCCAGTTCCAGGAACTTCTCCCGCGGGATGCCGCAGACCCGCTCCACCATCTCCGGGGTGTAGCGGGCGAAGTGCCGCTTCAGGATCTGGTAGACGCAGCGCGGATGCTGCAACGTCTCGTCCCGCTCGGTCTGACCGCCCACCTGCGCGCCGTGCGACTCGTGACGCAGCCCGGCGGCGGTGTCCCGCTCCTTCGCGGTGTGCCCGCTGCCCGAGTCCGACTCGTGGCCCGCGTACTGCCAGGAGTCCTGGACGTAGCTGCCCGTCTCCGGGTCGAACCCGGAGAAGAATCCGTCGCCGTCCTCGGTGTCGACGAACCGCTCGCTGACGATCGTCGCGGCGTTCGTGTAGGCCAGCACGTACTCCCGGAAGTCCAGCTCGTTCTCCAGGATGTACCGCACCACGCCGCCCAGCAGCGCGATGTCGGAGCCCGCCCGGATCGGCAGGTAGGTGTCGGCCAGCGCGCTGGTGCGGGTGAACCGCGGATCGACGTGGAACACCTTGGCGCCGCGCCGCTTGGCCTCCATCACCCACTGGAAGCCCACCGGGTGGGCCTCGGCCATGTTCGAGCCCTGGATGACGATGACGTCAGCGTTGGCGACGTCCTGCTGGAAGTCCGTCGCGCCACCGCGACCGAAGCTGGCCCCCAGACCGGGGACGGTGGCGGAGTGTCAAATGCGCGCCTGGTTCTCGATCTGGAGCGCCCCCATCGCCGTGAACAGCTTCTTGATGAGGTAGTTCTCCTCGTTGTCCAGCGTCGCCCCGCCCAGGCTGGAGATGCCCAGCGTGCGGTTGAGCGGCCGGCCCTGCGCGTCGACGTCCTCCCAGGTCTCCGCGCGGGCGGCGAGGATCCGGTCGGCGATCATGTCGAGCGCGACGTCGAGTTCCAGGTCCTCCCACTCGGTGGCGTAGGGCCGCCGGTAGCGGACCTTCGTCTGCCGCAGGGGGCTGGTGACGAGACTCTTGCTGGCCGACCCCTTGGGGCACAGCCGGCCCCGGGAGATCGGGCTGTCCGGGTCGCCCTCGATCTGGGCGACCTCGTTGTCCTTGACGAAGACGCGCTGGCCGCAGCCGACCGCGCAGTAGGGGCAGACCGAGCGGGCCACGCTGTCGGCGGTCTCGGTGCGGGCGGTCAGCTCCGCCGACCGGCCGGACTGCGCCGCGGCGCCCCGGCCCAGCGGGTCGGTGCCGGTGAGTTGCCGGTAGACCGGCCAGCCCTGGATGAAGGTCCGCAGGCCCACGCGACACCCCCTCTCCCGGCCCGTCCGACGTCGCCAACATGAACATAGGCCAGGCCGCGCGGGACCGCGACCCGTGCCGCCCGATCACCACCCCGACGGTCGCCGCCCCGCACTCCGCGGCTTCGTGGCGGCGGCAGCGCGGGCTTCTTGGCCGAGGCGGCGCGGGCGGTGCCGTGTCGGGTGCGGGTGCGACGACGAGACAGCGCCGCCCCCGGGCCCGGAGGCTCGGGGGCGGCGCTGGTGTCGGTGTGCAGGTCGCCTCTCGGCGAGTGGCGCGACGCGGCTCCAGCCGAACGGTATTCCGCGAAGGCAATTTAGGTGAGGCCCGGGGACACTGG
>NZ_JBPQTK010000045.1:0-42004 GCF_051386315.1 Micromonospora sp. URMC 107 | reverse complement strand
CCCCCCGGACGCCCGCGAAGGTCGGCTGATGGACCGCCCCCGCCGCATCCTCCCGCACCTGCCGTCCCGGCCTACCTGGCGCTGCCAGTCGTGCGGGATTGCCTGGCCGTGCTCTCCGGCGAAGCTGCGTCTCCTCGGCGAGTACCGCGAGAACCGGACGGCCCTGATGGTCTACTTGGCGACGCTGAAGGCCGAGGCCGCCGAACAGCTCGCCGAGCTGGACAGCAGCACGCCGCCGGCTGATCTCGACCGGCGCTTCCTGCACTGGGCGACGCCGGTTCTCTGACTCCGCCCGTTTGCGCGCCCTCGGCCATCCCGCCGGGGGCGTCCGCATGTCCGGACCGTGACGCAAGGGTAACGCAGGGTACGGAAGAGCCCCGCCGGGGTGACGAAGTGGCCCCCGTTTCGTCACTCTCCTATTACTTCTTCTAGAGGAGGAGGAGTAGTCCTAGAAGAGGGATAGGGAAGTGACGAAACGTACGTCACTCCGTCACGGGCGACGCCCCCCGGCCGCCGATCTTGCCGTCAGGTGAACAGGCAGGCCCTCGCTGGCCCACTTACATAGGGAGAGCGAACCGTCCGCCGGCCCTCCGGTGCGGTCCGCGCCCGCTGCCGCTGACCACGGCGCGGCCCCCCTCTGATTGGACGCCCCGATGCTGGACTCTGCCCGCTTCCGCCCCCGCGTGTGCGCCGCCCCCGACTGTCTGACGACCTTCACCCCGCGCCCGTCCGGACCCGTCGGCCGGACCTGTTCCGAGACGTGCGCTAAGCGTCTGAAGCGCGCGGAGCGCCGCGCCCAGGTCGCCGAGCAGGCCGCAGGGGCGTCGAGCCTTGCGGACGTGACTGGCTACCTCTACGGCGAGCCGGACGCCGCGCAGCCCGCCGAGTGGGCCCCGCTGTCGGGGGTGCTCGCCGAGTGGGCGCCGGGGTTGCTCGCGGAGTTCCGCGCCCTCGCGGCCGAAGCCGACGCCGTCCGCAACGGCCCGGTAGGGCTAGCCGAGCTGATCTCGGAATGGCCGCTCGGGATCACCCCGGGCCGCCGAGGCACACGGCGTACCGCTGTAGAGCGTGCCGTCTCCCAGCTTCCCGGCGGCGCCCCGTACGGGACCGGCTTCACCGTGGAGGGCGATGCCGCCGGGTGCTTCGATCCGCGCCGGCTGACTCGGCGGGACGAGGGTGATACGTCGCCGGGCGTCGGCCGCGTGCTCGGCGACCGGGCCGGTGTGTCCGGAGTTCGTCTGTAGTAGCGGGGTGACCGCCCGAGCCTTCCCCAGGGGCTTCCGGCGGTTTTGGGGTGGTCGCCTCGCGTCTTCTCCGCGCCTCGACGCGGAGGGTCGAAGGTCTGCCGTGGGTGGCGAGCCGGGGTCGTTGTGACGACGGCCCCGGCCACCCGCGCCCATCCTTCACCCGCAGACACCCGCTCTCACGGCGGGTGGCCTTCAGAGGGGGCCAGCGGCCCGGCGAGGACCCGGACTAGTCAACCGGCGAGCCGGGCCGTTTCTCTCTGCCCGCTCAACTGTCGAGCAGAGCCCGGCAACCGAGCACCCCACCCCCACGCCCTTTGACCTTTCCCACGCGTCACGCAGTGCGCCCGCAGTGGCCGGTCCCAGGTTGGGCGCCCCCCTTTCTCTCAACCTGAAAGCGAACGTTCCACATGGCTAACAGCTTCCTCAACGCCGATCACATTGCCGCCCTGGCGGTGGAACTGGTGAAGAAGGATCTCGTCCTGGGCAACCTGGTCCACCGCGACTACGCGGCCGAGTTCGGCGGGGGTACCGGCGAGACCATCCGGGTCCGCGTCCCGGGCGCGCTTCCCGCGCGGACGCGCGCCGGGTCGGACAAGACGACCGCGCTCGTAGACGACGAGATCGCCGAGCAGTCGATTCCCGTCACCCTGGACACCCTGGCGTATTCGAGTGTCCTCATGTCGGAGAGCGATCAGAGCCTCGGCATCGAAGACTTCGGCCGGCAGGTCCTGAAGCCGCAGACTGACGCCCTCGTCGCATACTGCGAACGCACGATCGTCGCCGCGATGTCGGCCACCCCGGACACCGTCGGGATCACCCTGGACCCCGCCGCCCCGGCGAAGATGTTTACCCGCATCCGGACCGCCCTCCGCAACAACGGCGTACCGGCTGCCATGCCCATCCGTGCCGTGGTCGGCACTGACGTCGCTGCCGCGCTTCTCGACGGCCCGCCCGGCACCTGGGACACCGCCGGCACCGCGACCGCCGAGGCCGGTAAGGCGATGGGCAAGGTTCGCGGCATCGAGGTCTACGAAAGCAACCGCCTCGCCGCTGACGAGGTGATCGGCTTCGTTCCGAACGCCTTCACCCTCGCCGTTCGTGCCCCGGTCATGCCGCAGGGCGCGAAGGCCGGCCGCAGCTTCGCGGAGAACGGCTTCGCGCTGCGGTGGATCGCCGACTACCTCAGCACGCAGGCCGCCGACCGGTCGCTGTTGGCAACCTTCGTCGGCGCGAAGGCGATGCCGCTCCCGATCGTTGACGAGACGACCGGCGCCGTGACCCTCACCCCGCACGCCGGGGCCGTGCGCGTCCTGACCGGCGCCTGACCTCTCTTCCGCCCGGACGCTGGACCGACCTCCTACCGGCGTCCGGGCGGACCCCCCTTTTGCCCATGAAACGAACGTGCGAGGAGTCCCCGTGAACTGCTGCGAATGGTGCGACGCGCCCCTACCCGAGGAGTCCCGGCCGCACCGAAGGTTCTGCTCACCCAGCCATCGAACGCGTGCGAGCGAAGCCCGCCGAGGGCTAAGCCGGCCCACCGCAACCCCCGCCCCGCACACCCTTCAGCCCGAGGAGACCCAGTGACCAGCCCCGCCTCTGAGACCGCGACCACCTGGGACGGCCCTTTTGACGCCGACCGCGCCGCGCGCCTGGTCGAGAACCTGCGGCGAGAACTGGCCGAGGCGAAGAGCGCGCTCGCCACTGAGCGTGAGCGAGCGGCCGAACTTGAGAAGGTCGTCGCCTCTCGCGACCTGGCCGACGCCCGTACCGCCGCCGTCGCGAAGCACGCCGTACCCGCGAGCCTGGCCGGCTACATCACCGGCGACAACGCCGAGGAGATCGAGGCGAGCGCGGCGAAGATCGCCGCTGACTTCAGCGCCGCCCGGACGACGACCGAGGACCCGCTTTCCGGTCTACCGAAGCCGCAGCTCACCCCGGGCCGCGCCGCGAACGACGCCGCCGGAGGCGGCTACGACCCGGCCGAGGTCGCTCGCCGTATCGAGGCGCGTGCCTGATGCCCCAAGAGGACCCAGACCCGCTCGTCCGGCGAGCCATCCGGCGAGCCCTACACGCCGTCGGATGGCGTTGCCACGCCGCGACACCGCTCGGGGTCGAGTGCGGCGCGCTGACCGAGACCGCCGCCCGCACGGCCCGGGGCCCGGCCACCGACCCGAGCGGCTGGGAGCCGTTGTGTGCGCGGTGCACAGCGCGGCGTGCCGCTACCCGGGGGCGATTCGCCAACCCTGGGGAATCGCTATGACCTGGGAAGGGTCAGATCGAAGGGCCCGCCTCCCGAGCAACTGGGGGACCATCCGCCGCCGCATCCTTCGGCGAGATGGGTACAAGTGCCGGCAGGTCTTCAGCACAGGGGAGCGATGCGGTGCCCCTGCAAACCAGGTTGACCACATCGAGCGCGGCGACGACCACCGCCCCGACAACCTTCAAGCCCTGTGCGCGTACTGCCACGGTGTGAAGACCGCAGGCGAGGCAGTCGAGGCGCGGCGCGCGAGTCCGCGACCGACGCGAGCGCGTCCGGCCGAGCGCCATCCCGGAGCACTCTGAGTGTTGTAACGCTGCGTAGGGGTGGGGGGGTGGGCCCTCGACCGCCGCCCCTACCAGCCGAAGCGGCATAGCACCGCCCTGTGCATGCACGCTCGCTCCCAGTTTTCGATTACACACAGCTACCCCCGTCCGCTCGCTATCTCAACGTTGGAGATCCGCCCCATGACCGCCGCACCGGAACAGCCCGCCCCGATCCCCGAGAGCTGGACGACAGGCGCTCGCGAGACCTTCGAGGCCGTGACCGACGAATGCCCCGACCTGACCGCCGCTGAGGTTGCCGAACTGTTCCACGCCTGTGCGTTGGAGAGCGCCGCCGAGCGGCTGGACGCCGTTGCTCTGGCCGCCGGCATGGTCGCCCGAGGATCGACCGGGCAGCCGACCGTCCACCCCGCCGCGATCGAGGCACGCCTAGCCCGGACGGCCGCCGCGCAGATTCTCGGCCGACTGCACAAGCCCGCCCACGGGTCGCCGTCCGAGCGGGCCCGTCGCGCCGCGCGGGCCCGGTGGAGCGGTGACCGATGACCAACCCGAAGATGCGCCGCCGCAAAGCGCCGCGAGCCGACGTCGAGGCGGTCCCGGTTGTCCGCCACGGCGACGCCCTGGCCGCCGACTTCCGACCCGCCGACTACGTCACCCCGCCGGCCGCCGGCTGGACGGCCGCGACGTTGTGGGCCGCCGCGTGGGCATACGCCGTAATCCATGGCGACGATGCTCGGGGTGACGCCCGCGTCGCCTTACGCGCCTTCGCCCGCGCCTACGACCGGGCCCGGCATCTTGAGCCCAGCTCGACCCACGCGGTCGTCCGCCAGGACGTCGAGGCCCGGCTTCGCGGCGTCGACTACGCCGAGAGCCGGCCCGAGAAGGCCGACCCGTGACTGTCGACGGCCGGCAAGTCATCGGGTTCAACTTGTAGGTCACGGTCTACAAGAAGTGCCGGTACCGGATTAGCTCGTGGGCGAACTTCTTGTGCAGGTTGATGACGACGTTCGCGATGAACTCCTTGCACCGCTCGCGCCCGTCGGCGATTGCAGGGAATTGGCAGGTTGCCGACGTCGTGCATGGTGAAGCCCCCGGCCGCCGGAGTCAGTCCGGTAGCCGGGGGCTTCAGTCGTTGCTACACCTTCTCCCGGCCCTGGGCCTGATCCCTACCCCGGCTCCTGCCCCGGTCCCTAGCCCGGCTCCGGCTCCTGTCCCGGTCCTGGCCCCGGTCACTGTCGTGGTCCTGGACCCGGTCCCGCCCTACGAGCTGGTTCAGCACCGTGAGAACCCCCACGGCGACGAGGGCCGGGGTCCCGGCCTGCGGGTACTGCATGGCGGCGTAGCCGGCGAAAACGGCCGCGACCAGCAGGGCGAGCCCTCTGGGCGACACGTCACGGTTTCCAGGGCCGTCCTTAACCTGGTTCTGGTTCCGACGTACAGTGCTCACAGACGAGCCTCCTGGTTTCTTCTTGGCGGAAGTGCTGGTGATCTCGTTACGGTTTGCACTCGTTGGCGCGAGTGCGACTCTCGACGGCACCCGTTGGCGCGGGTGCCGTCGTCGTTTCAGCCGGAGAACTCGGCGAGCGCCTGGCCGCCCTCGGCATCGGTCGACCACGTCACATCGTCGGGGGCCTCGAAGTGGGTTTACGCGATGAGCTTTACCTTGGGCTGCACCATCTCCACCATCTCTGGCATGCCTGGGACTGTAGTGGCGTCGGCACTGCCCGCCCAAGCTAGGCTCGCCCGGTGCAATGTCGGTCACCCGCCGTCGATGAACTGACCGTCTGGGCCCCTGAGGCTGCCGACCACGTCCTATCTGGACGGCTACCTGGCACATCGGCGGCAGGCTCATCGTGGGCAACCTAATGTCCTAGAACGGCAGAGCGCCCCGTCCTAGTGAGACTAGGGCGGGGCGCTTTTCGTGTGCTGGTGGCTATCAGCACCGCGAAAGTTCTACCGCGCCTCCTCGGCCGCGATCTCGGCGAGCCGCTGAGCCTCAGGGTCGGCGAACTCGCCCCTCGTGAAGCGGACGTCTGCCGGCGTAGTCCGTTGCCGAGGCTCACGGCGGACGAAGGCCCGGTCGCCGGCCGCCTCATGCGGTTGTCGCAAGCAGCGACGAGGCTCCCCCGGCGCGGCCGAGGATCCTTGTCGTCCGGGTCACGGAGCACGGCTCGGGCGAGCGTGACATGGCAGGCTGCAACCATGGGAACGACACCGCGCGTGCGTGCCCCCGAACTGCGGGGCCGGCAGTGGCTCAACACAGGTGGACAAAACCTAACATTGCAGGACCTTCGAGGTCGCTGTGTCTTGTTAGATTTCTGGACCTTCTGCTGCATCAACTGCCTGCACGTACTCGACGAGCTGCGTCCGCTGGAGGAGAAGTACGGCGACGTGCTCGTCGTGATCGGCGTGCACTCGCCGAAGTTCGAGCACGAGAAGGACCCGGACGCGCTGGCCGCCGCGGTGGAGCGGTACGGCGTGCACCACCCCGTGCTCGATGACCCCGAGCTGGACATGTGGCAGCAGTACGCCGCCCGCGCCTGGCCCACCCTGTCGGTCATCGACCCCGAGGGCTACGTGGTGGCGACCATGGCCGGCGAGGGCCACGCCGAAGGGCTCGCCCGCCTCCTCGACGACCTGATCGCCACCCACGAGGCGAAGGGCACCCTGCACCGGGGCGACGGCCCGTACGTCCCGCCGGCGCAGCCGGAGACCACCCTGCGCTTCCCGGGCAAGGCGGTGCTGCTGGAGAACGGCAACCTGCTGGTGTCGGACTCGGCCCGCCACTCGCTGGCGGAACTGGCCGGTGACGGCGAGACGCTGGTCCGCCGGATCGGCGCGGGCACCCGGGGCCGGGCCGACGGTCCGGCCGGGGCGGCCACCTTCTCCGAGCCGCAAGGGCTGTGCCTGCTGCCGGCG
The DNA here is from genome assembly GCF_051386315.1 of Micromonospora sp. URMC 107. NCBI lineage: Bacteria > Bacillati > Actinomycetota > Actinomycetes > Micromonosporales > Micromonosporaceae > Micromonospora > Micromonospora sp. URMC 107. Next base: position 35,297 of record NZ_JBPQTK010000045.1, on the reverse strand, counting down.
CACACCGCCGAGGTGGCCGGCTACGACCTCGTCGTCGCCGACACCGTCAACCACCTGCTGCGCGGCGTACGGCTGGCGGACGGCGAGGTGGTGACGATCGCCGGCACCGGCCGGCAGTGGCGCTCCACGGTCGACGACCACTCGCACGACGCGCTCGCCGTCGACCTCTCCTCCCCCTGGGACCTGGCCTGGTACGACGACAAGGTCGTCATCGCGATGGCCGGCATCCACCAGCTGTGGTGGTTCGACCCGGTGAAGCGCACCGCCGGGATGTACGCGGGCACCACCGTCGAGGCCCTGCGCGACGGCCCGCTGGCCGAGGCGTGGATGGCCCAGCCGTCCGGCCTCTCCGTCTCCGCCGACGGCACCCGGCTCTGGGTGGCCGACAGCGAGACCAGCGCGATCCGGTACGTCGAGAACGACGTCATGGGCACCGCCGTCGGGCAGGGGCTCTTCGACTTCGGGCACGTCGACGGGCCGGCGTCGGAGGCGCTGCTCCAGCACCCGCTGGGGGTGTGCGCGCTGCCGGACGGCTCGGTGCTGGTCGCCGACACGTACAACGGGGCGGTTCGCCGCTTCGATCCGGAGAGCAACCGCGTCTCGACGGTCGCCGACGGGCTCGCCGAGCCGAGCGACCTGGTGCTCACCCCGGCGGGCGAGGTGCTGGTGGTGGAGTCCGCCGCGCACCGGCTGACCCGGCTGGCGCCCGGCGCGCTCTCGGCGGCCGGCGCGAGCACCGTCGACGGTCCCCGGCACCGCACCGAGCGCAAGCCCACCGACGTGGCGGCCGGCGAGGTGACCCTGGACGTCATCTTCACCCCCGCACCGGGGCAGAAGCTCGACGAGACGTACGGCCCGTCGACGCGGCTGGTGGTGTCGGCGTCGCCGCCGGAGCTGCTGGTGGAGGGGGCTGGCACCGGCACCGAGCTGACCCGCCGGCTGGTCGTCGACGGCACCGTGGCCGGGGGTGTGCTCCAGGTGACCGCCCAGGCGGCGACCTGCGACGCGGACGTCGAGCACGCGGCCTGCCACCTGACCCGGCAGGACTGGGGCGTCCCGGTCCGGGTGGTCGACGGCGCCGCCGCCCGGCTTCCGCTGGTGCTCCGCGGCCTGGACGACGCCTGACACCGGTCGCGGTCGACGTCAGGAACGGCCGCCCCCTCCTTCGCGGGAAGGGGCGGCCGGTCAGGCGAACGGCGTGGGCGTGACCCCAGCGTCGATCAGGGCGGCGCGCACCAGTTCGGCGCAGCGGACCGCGCCCGGGGTGTCGCCGTGCAGGCAGATCGACTCGACCGGGCACGGGACGACGCTGCCGTCGACCGCGACCACGCACCGCTCGGTGGCCATCCGGACGGCCCGGGCGGCCACCTCCTCCGGGTCGGTCACCAGCGCGCCGGGGGCGGTGCGCGGCACCAGTGAGCCGTTGGGCAGGTAGCCCCGGTCGGCGAAACCCTCGGCGACCACCCGCAGCCCGGCGCCGGCGGCGAGCTGGGCGAGGACCGAGCCGGGCGGGCAGAGCAGCGGCAGTTGGTCGTCGTAGCCGCCGACCGCCGCGACCAGCGCCGCCGCCTGGGCCTCGTCGCAGGCGGCGGCGTGGTAGAGCGCCCCGTGCGGCTTCAGGTAGCGGACCCGGGTGCCGAACAGCCGGCAGAACGCCTCCAGGGCCCCGAGCTGGTAGGTGACCTCGTCGCGCAGCTCCGCGTAGGCGTACGCGATGTGCCGCCGGCCGAAGCCGGCGAGGTCCCGGTAGCCGACCTGCGCGCCGACGGCCACCCCGCGCTCGGCGGCGCCCTCGCAGACCCGGCGCATGGTCGACGCGTCGCCGGCATGGAAGCCGCAGGCGACGTTGGCGGAGGTGACGAGGTCCAGCAGCGCGGTGTCGTCGCCGAGGCGCCAGATGCCGAATCCCTCGCCGAGGTCAGCGTTGAGGTCCATGGAACCTGACCGTAGTCCCTGGGCGGGCCTGCGCGAGCGGGGTCACGTCGTCCACCACCCCGACGACGGGGTACCCGCCGGTGGTCGGATGGTCGGCGAGGAAGATCAGCGGCTGGCCGTCCGCCGGCACCTGCACCGCGCCGAGCACGATGCCCTCGCTGGGCAGTTCCCCGGCCACCGCGCGGGGCAGCGCCGCGCCCGTGAGTCGCGCGCCGACCCGGTTGCTGACCGGGCTCACCGTGTACGCGTCGCCGAACAGCCGGTCCAGCACGGCCGAGGTGAACCAGTCGTCGCGGGGCCCGAGCCGCAGGGTCAGCCGCAGCTGCGTCGGGGTGCGCGGCGGGACGGTGACGTCCACCGGGGCGGGCGGTCCGGCCGGTGCGCCCAGGGGCAGCCGGTCGCCGTCGCGCAGTGGCGGCGGGCCGAGCCCGGAGAGGGTGTCGGTGGCACGGCTGCCGAGCACCGGCTCGACGGCGATGCCGCCGCCGATGGCGAGCCAGTTGCGCAGGCCGTCGCGCGGCGGACCGACCCGCAGCACGGCGCCCGCCGGCACCGACAGCGGCCGGCCCACGTCACCCGGGCGGTCGCCGACCCGTACGACGGCAGAGGCACCGGTCACCGCGACCGCCGCCGCGCGGGGGAACCGCAGCTCGCAGCCCGTCATCGTGATCTCCAGGCCGGCGGCGGACTCCGGGTTGCCGACGAGCCGGTTGGCCAGCCGCAGCGCCGCCGGGTCGAGCGCGCCCGACCGGGGTACGCCGAGGTGCGCCCAGCCGGCCCGGCCCAGGTCCTGCACGGTGGTCAGCGCCCCGGCGCGGAGCACCTCGACCACCGCGCTCACGCGGCCACCAGGCGTACCCGGGTGCCCGGGGTGAGCCGGGCCGGCGGGTCGGCGCGCACGTCGAAGAGGGGCATCCCGGTGCGCCCGACCAGCAGCCAGCCGCCGGGCGAGGCCGCCGGATAGATCCCGGCGTACGGGCCGGCCAGGGCGACCGAGCCGGCCGGAACCCGGGGGCGGGGAGAGGGCAGCCGGGGCACCGCCAGCTCGGCGGGGAGCCCGGTGAGGTAGGCGAACCCGGGGGCGAAGCCGCAGAAGGCCACCCGGAACCGGGTACGCCCCAACCGGTCGACCACCGCCGGCACGTCCACGCCCCAGTGGTCGGCGACGAGGGGCAGGTCCTCTCCGTCGTACGTCACCGGGACCTCGACCGGGCCGGCGGCCGCGGGGGTGCCCCCACCGGCTGCCGTCGCGCTGCCGGCGGCCGTCACGCCGGGGGCCACGTGCGCGTCCGGCCGGGGCTGCCAGGCGGCGATCCGCGCGGCCGTCGCGGCCAGGTCCGGCACGCCGTCGAGCAGGACGGTGGTGGCCGCCGGCACGATCTCGACGGCGGTCAGCTCGCCGCGTTCGCGCCGCCGCCACAGCTCGGCCCGCCACGCCTCCACCTGGTCCGCGCCGGCACAGTCGATCAGCAGGGCGTGCACCCCGACGGGTCGGATCCGCATCCCGCCATACTCCCCGACCGGCTCCCGGCACCAGGGTCGGTCGACCGCCGTCCCACGTGACCGGACGCACTACTTGAAAGTAACCTACGGTGCCGTAACCTAAGGAGGTGACCACCTCCGCACCGCTTCGACTCAAGCCGGTCGACATCGGTAAGCCCCGGATGCGCGGCTGGCTGCACACGTACGCGTTCTTCGTCGCCGCGGTCTGCGGCATCGTGCTCAGCGCGGTCTCCGCCACCCGACCCGGCTGGGCCCCGCTGGTCAGCTGCGTGATCTACAGCCTGACGGTCTGCGGACTCTTCGGCACCAGCGCGCTCTACCACCGGCGGGTCTGGTCCGAGCGCGGCTACCAGATCATGCGCCGGATGGACCATTCGATGATCTTCGTGTTCATCGCCGGCACCTACACGCCGTTCTGCGTACTGCTGCTGGAACCCCGGCCGGCCACGATCATGCTGGCGCTGGTCTGGGGCGGCGCGCTCGCGGGCGTGGCGCTCAAGCTGGTCTGGCCGCACGCCCCGCGCTGGGTCTCCGCGCCGCTCTACCTGGCGCTCGGCTGGGTCTCCGTCGCGATGCTGCCCGACATCCTGCACCAGGGTGGCGTCACCGCCCTCGTGCTGCTCAGCGTGGGCGGCGCGATCTACAGCGTGGGCGCGGTCTGCTACGCGCTCCGCCGGCCCAACCCCTGGCCCACCGTCTTCGGCCACCACGAGTTCTTCCACGCCTGCACGCTCGTGGCCGCGCTCTGCCACCACATCGCCATCTACTTCGCCCTCTTCGCCTGACGGACACGCGACCGGGGGCCCCGCCGCGTGGCGGAGCCCCCGGAAAGATCGGTGTCCGGTCGGACGTCAGACGGTGCGGCGCGGCCGACGCACCTCGCGGTACTCCTCGACGACCCGGTCGTCCTGCACCGGCACGACCTGCTCCGCGACCACGCGCTCACCGCGCACCGGGGCCACCACGGCCCGCCGGCGCGAGTTCCAGAAGTGGAGGGTGAGCAGCAGGCCGGCCACGCCGGCGAGCATCAGTACCCAGCCGACCACGGCCAGGTTGAGCCAGCCCAGATCCGCCTCCACGGCGAACGCGAAGATCGCACCCAACGCGATCAGGAAGATACTGCCACCAAAGCCCATCTCGTCGCCTCCTCGGCTGTCCCCTGGCGTTTCCTTCCGCCGCGGCCATCGGTGAGGGTGCGGCATCCATCGACTTACCCAGGCGCTCTGATCGCCAATCGGGCAAGCTGGGGACATGACGGACGCTCACCCCCAGGGACGGACGCTGGTGCTGCTCCGGCACGCCAAGGCCGAGCCGCCCGGGGAGGTGGTGCCGGACGTGCAGCGTCCCCTGGCCGCGCGGGGCCAGGCCGACGCGGCCGCGGCCGGCGCGTGGCTGGCCAAGCACGACCTGCTGCCGGACGTGGTCGTCTGCTCGGCCGCCCGGCGCACCCGCGAGACCTGGCACGGTGTGACGATGGGCATGACCGGGTCTCCCCCGGAGGGCGGTTCGGCCGGCCCCGCTCCCGTCGTGCGCTACGAGGCCGACGCGTACGAGGCACGCCCGGAGGACCTGCTGGCGCTGGTCCGGGACGTGGAGCCGGCCGCCCGCACCGTCCTCCTGATCGCGCACAACCCGGGCATCTCGCTGCTCTCGGCGCTGCTCGACCCGGAGCGGGCGGACGAGGACGGGATGCGCACCAGCGACGTGGTGGTGCACCGACCCGAGGTCGACTGGCCGGAACTCGGCCCGAGCCGGGCGCCGATCACCGACCGCCACACCGCGCGCGGCTGAGCCACCCGCCGGTGCGTGGCGGGTGGCTCAGGTGCCGCTCGTGACTGCCGTGGACACCGCCTGGCCGGCTGACGGGCCGGGCGGGGGGGGGGGGGGGGGGGGGGGGGCGGGGGGCCCGACGGGCCGGCGGTGCGCCGCCGGCCCGTCGGTGCGTCCGAATGGCCGGCGGCGGCTCAGGACGGTGGCGCCGTCGGCGGCGGCGGGTCGGGCGGTGGCGGCATCATCGCGGTCGGGTGCGAGAGCCGGTTCTCCTCGACGATCAGGGTCCGCGCCCGCTTGCGCCGGTCCTGCCAGAACCAGAGCGTCGTGAGCAGGACGCCCAGCCCGGCCAGGATGAACACCCAGCCGACCGCGCGCAGGTCGACCCACCAGACGTTGGCCCTGATGGCGAAGGTGAGGATCGCGCCGATGGCGATCAGGAAGATTCCGCTACCAATGCCCATGTGCGCTGCACTCCCCCGTGCGGTGGCTCTGGGCGTTCTCTGACGTGGCCTCGCGACGGTTACCCGCCACACCGCCCGGCTACCCGGATGACCTCCCCGAATAGCCGGCGCAACCCCGCTCCGGCCGGCCGGCGGCCGTCACCTGCCGTCCAGCGGACGTCGTTCGCCAAGACTGCGCACGGTGACGACTCCCGGGACACCGGACCGTCACTGCTCGTAACGGCCGTCAATCACAGCCACCACTCCACGAAGCGGACATAATCGCGCAGTATCGGCTAATCGACGCGCCGGAGCGCCGGCAGGGCCACACAGTCGCAGACGCTTTGCTCTGCAGCCACGGAGGCACCAGCAACCCTGGGTGCCTGTTGCGTCCGTGGCTGCAGAGCAAAGGGCGGAAGGGGCGGACCGGGAGAGCGGGGAGTTCGTGACGCTGCGTGATGGGGAGCGGGCGAACACGCCGGGACGGCCTCCACCGCACCGGCTCGCCGCGCTTCGGCGGGCCGGGGCATCGAGAAGGCCGCGCCGGGCAGGGCGGTGCGGTCCGAGCCCGGGCACCGACGGAGGCGCGGGCGGCACGCGGCGCCGGCCCCGCAGGTGAGCGGCGGCGGATCAGCCACCACCCGGACGCCGGAGGATGGACGACGACGGCCGGCGGGCTGCTGCCCGCCGCCCGTCGTGCCGGATCACCGCCGGGTCGTCCCCGGCTCCACCGCCGCGCCGTGCGGCGCTACGGCGTAACTCAGAAGGCTTCCTCCGGGAGGTCCATGATGTCCAGGTCGGTGCCCTCGACGATCCGCCGGTCGGCGCCGATGCGGGGCAGCACCTCGCGGGCGAAGAACCGGGCGGCGGCCACCTTGCCGGTGTAGAACGCCTTGTCGGCGGCCGAGACCTCGCCGGCCAGGGCCTTCAGGGCCACATCGGCCTGCTTCTGGAGCAGCCAACCGACGACCAGGTCGCCGATCGCCAGCAGGAAGCGGCGGCTGCTCAGGCCGACCTTGTAGAGCGCCCGGGTGTCGCCGCCCTGCGCCTCGCCCAGCCAGCCGGTCATCACGCCGACCATGTTCTGGATCTCGGCGAGCGCCTTGCCCAGCGCCAGCCGCTCCTCCTTGAGCTGACCGTTGCCGGCCTCGGTGGCGATGAACTCCTGGATCTCGCCGGCGACCGCCATCAGGGCCTTGCCGTTGTCCCTGACGATCTTGCGGAAGATGAGGTCGAGGCTCTGGATCGCCGTCGTGCCCTCGTAGAGGGTGTCGATCTTCGCGTCCCGGACGTACTGCTCCAGCGGGTAGTCCTGGAGGAAGCCGGAGCCGCCGAAGGTCTGCAACGACTCGTGGCCGAGCAGCTCGTACGCCCGCTCCGAACCGACGCCCTTGACCAGCGGGAGGAGCAGGTCGTTGACCCGCTTGGCGAGCTTGGTCGCCTTCTCGTCGCCCGCCGCCTCGGCGATGGCGACCTTGTCCTGCCAGGTGGCGGTGTAGCAGACCAGGGCGCGCAGGCCCTCGGCGTACGCCTTCTGCAGCATCAGCGAGCGGCGCACGTCCGGGTGGTGGGTGATCGTGACGCGCGGCGCGGTCTTGTCCGCCATCTGGGTCAGGTCGGCGCCCTGCACCCGGCTCTTGGCGTACTCCAGGGCGTTCAGGTAGCCGGTCGAGAGGGTGGCGATGGCCTTGGTGCCGACCATCATCCGGGCGTTCTCGATGATCATGAACATCTGCCGGATGCCGTCGTGCTTCTCGCCCAGCAGCCAGCCCTTGGCCGGTACGCCGTGCTCGCCGAAGGTCACCTCGCAGGTGTTGGAGACCTTCAGGCCCATCTTGTGCTCGACGTTGGTGGCGAAGACGCCGTTGCGCTCGCCCAGCTCACCGGTGTTCTCGTCGAAGTGGTACTTCGGCACCACGAAGAGGGACAGGCCCTTGGTGCCCGGGCCACCGACACCCTCGACGCCGACCGGACGGGCCAGCACGTAGTGGATGATGTTGTCGCTCAGGTCGTGCTCGGCGGACGTGATGAAGCGCTTCACGCCCTCGATGTGCCAGGAGCCGTCGGGCTGCGGGACGGCGCGGGCCCGGCCGGCGCCCACGTCCGAGCCGGCGTCCGGCTCGGTGAGCACCATCGTGGAGCCCCACTGCTTGTCGGCGAAGAGCTTCGCCCACCGCTTCTGCTGCTCGGTGCCCTCGACGTGCAGCACGTGCGCGAAGGACGGGCCGGAGGAGTACATCCAGACGGCGGCGTTGGCGCCGAGGATCAGCTCGGCGAGGGACCACACGAGCGCCCGGGGCGCGTTGCTGCCGTCCAGCTCCGTCGGGAGCTCCAGGCGCCAGAACTCGGAGTTCATGAACGCCCGGTACGACTTCTTGAACGACTCCGGCAGCGGCGCGGTGTGCGTGGCCGGGTCGAAGACCGGCGGGTTGCGGTCGCTGTCCGTGTAGCTGGCGGCCAGATCCTCACGGGCGAGGCGGTCGACCTCGGCGAGGATGTCGCGTGCGGTGTCGACGTCCAGGTCCGTGTACGGCTCCTGGCTGAACGCCTGGTCCGCCCCGAAGACCTCGAAGAGGTTGAACTCGAGGTCCCGAAGGTTGCTCTTGTAGTGGGTCATGCTCGCTGGCCCCGCTTCCGGACAGGTGTTACCGATCAGTAACCCAGACTGTATTACCGATGGGTAGGCAGCGACAAGCCGATCACCGAAGTGACGGCGATTACACACTTCCCGTTCGGGTTGCGGAAGGGGCGTCGAGCCCCGCCCCGCTCAGCTCTCGGCCGCGCCGACCTCCCAGCTCGGCACGGCGACCGTGGCGGCGCCGCGCGAGCCCGTGTACTCCATCAGGACCAGGGCGATGTCGTCGTCGAGCCGGCCGTGCACCCACTCGACCAGGGCGGTCTCCAGCGAGGCGAGCCCGTCGCCGACGGTGCCGTGGCCGAGCAGCCGCCAGGCCCGGTCGGCGGTCGGGAAGAACTCCCCGTCCCGGCGCGCCTCGCCGAGCCCGTCGGTGAAGAGCAGCAGCCGGTCGCCGGGCTCCAGCCGCTCGACCCGGGGGCGCACCACCGGCATGAAGCCCAGCGGCGGGGCGGGGGCCGGCGGTTCGAGCGGGATGACGGCGCCCCGGCGCAGCAGCAGCGGCGGCGGATGGCCGCAGTTGACGATGGTGAGCGTCCCGCCCCGCTCCTCGACCAGCGCGGCGGTGACGAAGTCCTCGTCGCCCACGCTCCGGGCCACCGCCCGGTCCAGGTCGGTCACGACGGCCCGCAGGTCCGCCCGCTCGTACGCCACATGCCGGTACGAGCCCAGCACGATGCTGGCGAGCCGCACCGCGTCGAGGCCCTTGCCCCGCACGTCGCCGATGATCATCCGCACCCCGTACGGGGTGTCGACCGCCTCGTACAGGTCACCGCCGATCTCGGCCGTGGCGGTGGACGAGATGTACCGGGCGGCCACCGAGAGCGTGCCGACCTGTGGCCCGAGCGGACGCAGCACGGCCTGCTGGGCGACCGAGGCCAGCCGGGACAACTCGGCGATCCGCTCGGCCTGGCGCTGCCGTACGGCCGCCGTGGCCACCGCGATCGCGGTGCCCAGCGCGATGCCCGCCACGGCGACCGTGGTGGGGAGCGCCATGGTCTCCTCGCCGAACGCGAAGCCGGCCCCGAGGGCCGTGGCGGACAGGCCCACGCCGAGCACGATCCGCCACGACGCCAGCGCCGCGGTCAGGAACGGCGCGGCCACCATGAGCGCGATGTAGTTCGCCGGACGGCCGTCGGCCAGCTCCACGGCCGACACGATCGCGAGCAGGACGAAGGCCGCGCCGAGGCCGGCGCGGGATCCGGGGCTCAGTGGGCCGGGGCCCGACTGGAAGGGTCGCGTGCGTACGAGGGACAGCATGCCTGATGGACGTGAGCGGGTGAATGAACCTGGCCCGTCGTCCGAGGATGTTCTGCCCACCCGGACCGTGTCGCCGGGCCGATCGCCGCCCGGCGAGCGGCTCAGCCGAGCACCTCGTAGCGGACCTCGACGTGGCCGGCGTCGAGCGAGGCGATGTCGGCGAACGCGGCCCGGGACAGGTCCAGGCAGCGGCCCTCGATGAACGGGCCACGGTCGTTGATGCGTACCGTCACGGACCTGCCGTTCGCCGGGTTGGTGACCCGGACCCTCGTGTCGAACGGCAGGGTCTTGTGGGCGGCGGTCAGCGCGGACGGGTCGAAGTTCTCGCCGTTGGCGGTGAGCTGCCCCTCGGAGTAGAACGAGGCGCCGCACGAGCCGCTGTCGACCACCGGACGGGCGGTGCTGCTCTTCTTCGTCGCGGTGGGCTTCGGCGCGGCGGTGCGCGGCTTGCTCCGGGAGGGGGCCTGGGTGGACCGGCTGGCCTTGGGGCTGGCGGTCGCGCTCGGCGACGCGCTGGCGCTCGGCGGGGCGGCCGACGGGACGGCCGGCGAGCTGGGGGCGGCACTGCTCGGCAGGCCGGTGGGCGCGAGGTCGACGGCGGCCGGGCGGGCGGGCCCCGCGCCCGAGGTCAGCTGGACGGCGCCGACGGTGCCACCGACGGCGAGGGCGACCCCGACCGCCGCGGTGGCCGCGATGCCGGCCGGGGAGGAGAACATTCGGGTACGGGAGTGCCTGCCAGCCACCGGTCCGGTCCTTTCGTCTTCTGAGCAAACCGGGTCGGACCGTAACGAGAGAAGCACTTCCGAAGTCAACGTGATCATGGTGGTATGACCGTAATTGCAGTGATACGTGTAGCCGATCATCCGACCCGAGGTGGGCCGGGCGGTCCGGGTGCGAGGCGGGGCGCCCGAGCCGGCTCCCGTGGCGCAGGATGGGTCCCATGCCCTCCGAGCTGAGCGGACGTCTCGCCGCGCTGGTCAGGTGGATCGATCCCGGCCCCGGCGCCAGTCACCTGGTCAGCGACGTCTCCGGCTGGTGGCGGGACCCGCAGGTCCTCGCCCGGCTGGGGCCGGCCCTCGTGGAGCCGTTCCGGGCCGACCGGCCGACGGTGGTCGTCTCGCCGGCGGTCACCGGGTACCTGCTCGGTCCGCTCGCCGCTACGGCACTCGGGGTCGGCTTCGTGCCGGCCCACAAGCCGGGCGACGGCCGGCTGCCCGCCGGGCCGCTCACCTGGGCGCAGAGCCCGCCGGACTTCCGGGGCCGGCGGGTCGACCTGGCCGTGCGGGACCACGGCCTCGACCGGGGCGACCGGGTGCTGGTGGTGGACGACTGGGTCGCCACCGGGGCGCAGGTCCGCGCGCTCTACGAGATCTGCGCCGCGCGGGGCGCGGAACCGGTCGGCACCGCCGCGGTCGTGCTCGACTGCCCCCCGGCGGTCGCCACCGAGCTGCGCGTCCGAGGGCTCGTGCACGGTGCCGACCTGACGGCTTGACCTCAACCTCGGTTTAGCTCGGAGGATCGGCCCACGGGTGAGGAGTGGCACGTGGTCAAGCTGGCCGACGCGGCCTTTGAAGCGCACGCGGCGAGCGGCGACGACCGCGTGCTCGCCGCCGCCGGCTATGCCGGTCAGCTGGTCTGAGCGAACTCCTCGACGGCCGTGCAGACCCGGCCGAGCGCCTCCGCCGAGTGGGCCAGCGGGCCCGGCACCATCAGCGCGTGGTCGGCCCGCTCGATCTCCACCACGTGCCGGGTGAGCCGGCGGGCGAGCGAGCCGTCCCAGGACCGGTCCGCCGAGCCGCCCACCAGCAGGAACGGCGCGGTGGCGCGGCGCAGCCCGTCGACCACGGCGGGGACGTGGAGCAGCGGGGTGAGCCAGACGGCCGGCAGCCCGCGGTCGGCTGCGAGCGGCGTCGCCATCGAGCCGAGCGACTTGCCGACCAGCAGGTCCGTCGGCTCGGCGAGGGTCGGGGTGACCTGGCCGATCACCCAGTCGACGGCCGGCCCGGGGCCGTCCCGGTCGGGGGCCAACCGCTCCGGCACCTCCCACGTGATGGCGTGCAGGGCGTAGCCGGCGCGGCGCAGCGCCTCACCGGCGTAGACGAAGAGCGGAAACCGGGTGTCGTAGCCCCGGCCGGGAATGAGCACCGCGCGCCTGTCCGCCATGCCGCCTCCAGGTCATCGTCGCCCCACCCACCGTAGCCTCTGTCGCACGGACGGTAGGGGCGGAAATGCCGCGCCGGATGATCGACGGCACCGGTAGCGTCGGCAGGATGTGGCCTCGGATCGGTGGACTGCGCACCCTCGCCCTCGGCACCCCCGGTGAGCTGCGGGCGCGGCTCAACACCCTGGTGCTCGCCGGGGTGAAGACGGCGACCGCCGGGTTGACGACCGAGTACGCCGAGGAGGGCGAGGAGCTGGAGCACGCCGGCGAGCGGCTGGCCCTCGTCGACGACGGGGACGCGCTGGTCGGCGTCGTGGAGGTCACCGGCGTCGAGGTGGTCCGCTTCGCGGACGTGCCGTGGGACTTCGCCCGCGCGGAAGGGGAGGGCGACCGTTCCATCGAGGAGTGGCGCGAGGGTCACGCCGCCTACTGGGCGCGGGTGGGCACCCCCGTCACCGACGACAGCGAGGTCGTCTGCATCCGGTTCCGGCTGGTCTCCGGCGGCGACGGCGCAATCGCCACCGGGGATCTCGGCACCTGAGCCCGCCGACAACGCGCGCTTGCCGGCACGACGCGCCCGCCGGCGCGGTCAGGCGCGGCGCAGCTCGGGCAGCAGGCGGGTGGCCACGTCCACCAGGACGGCCTCGTCGCCGGCGTACCAGCTGCTGGCCCGGGGCCAGTGGGTGACCACGTCGGTGAAACCAAGGGCGGCGGCCCGGCCGACCTGGTCGGCGAAGAACTCGGCGCTGCGCAGGGAGAAGACCGGCGCGGAGTCGAGCGAGAGGTAGCGGTCCAGGGTGCCCGGGTCGCGGCCGGCCGCCGCGAGCGTCCCGTCCATCCGGGCGGCGGCCTCGGCCACCCCGTCCCACCAGCTCTCCAGGTCGTCCACGCCCGGGCCGGTGGTGACCCAGCCCTGACCGAACCGCGCCGCCAGCCGCATCGACCGGGGCCCGTTGGCGGCCACCACGAACGGCACCCGGGGCGTCTGCACGCAGCCCGGGGTGTTGCGGGCGTCCACCGCGGTGAACCACTCCCCGCGCCAGGTGGTGCCGTCCTCGCGCAGGATGAGGTCGAGCAGTTCGGTGAACTCGGCGAACCGGTCCACCCGCTGTCGTGGCGGCAGCGTCTCCCCGCCCAGTACGGCCGAGTCGAAGCCGATCCCGCCGGCACCGAGGCCGAGCAGCAGCCGCCCGTCGGAGACGTCGTCGAGCGCGGTGACCTGCCGGGCGAACGCCGCCGGGTGGCGGAAGTTCGGCGACGCCACCAGCGTGCCGAGCCGGATCCGGGAGGTCACGGTCGCGGCGGCGGTCAGCGTGGTCACGGAGTCGAACCAGGGCCCGTCGACGAGGTCCCGCCAGCCCAGGTGGTCGTACGTCCACGCGTGGTCGAAGCCCCACTCGTCCGCCTGCCGCCAGCGGCGCCGCGAGTCGGACCAGCGCTGGTCGGGAAGGATCACGATGCCAATCCGCATGATCGCCAGCCTAGAACCGCCGCCCGGAAGCGCGCCCGCACGGGGCCTTGACCATATATCGATGATCTGAATATGGTGTCGCCCGTGACCGCGATGCGTGAGCCGACCTTCCTGATCCTCACCGCACTTGCCGGTGGCCCGCGACACGGCTACGGCATCATCCGGGAGGTCACCGACCTGTCCGCGCAGCGCGTCACCCTGCTGCCGGGCACCCTCTACGCCGCGCTCGACCGGCTGCACGCGCAGGGGCTCGTCGCGCCCGACCGCGAGGAGACCGTCGACGGGCGGCTCCGCCGCTACTACCGCCTCACTCCCGACGGCGTCCGCGCGCTGGACGCCGAGACCGCCCGGCTGCGCCAGCTCGCCACCGCCGCCGAGACCCGGCTGCGCGCGCTCCGCCCCGGCACCGCCTGAACGCCCCGCCCGCAGAACCGCACCGGCACCAACCCGGACCCCCGTCAGCATCACCGCACTGCCGCACCCGCACCCGCCCCGCCGGTGCGTACCGATCGGAAAGGGACAGCCATGCCGACGACCGGCGACCCGCTCGCCCGCCGCTACCGGCGGCTGCTGTTCTGCCACCCCCGCGACTACCGGCGGGCCCGGGCCGACGAGATGATCGGGGTCCTGCTGGACGCGGCGCCGCCGGGCCGCACCCGGCCCACGCCGCGCGAGGCCGCCAACCTGATCCGGCACGGCCTGCGGTGCCGGCTGGGACGGCCGGCCAGCCGCACGGTCGGCGTCTGGGCCACGCTCGCCGCCGTCATCTGCGGGCTGTTCACCGCCGCCCTCGCCACCCGCGCCGCCTGGGAAACCTCCCGACCGCAGCCCGACCGGGCCGAGACCGCCGCCGTCTTCGCCGCCGTGCTGCCCGGTCACGACCTCGGCGACGTCGAGCTGGCGCCGGCGCTCTTCACCTTCTACAGCCAGCCGCTCACCGTGCGGGCGCTCGACAACCTGCTGCTCGGCGACGGCGGCGAATACCAGCAGAGCGCCGTCGTGGCCGGCCTGGCCGGCACACCCCGGATGCCCGCCGACGAGACGCTCGCGCTGGCGCAGCGGCGCCTTCGCGAGACCGGCTGGCAGGTGTACGAGCCGACGGTCCGCACCGACCCGGGCTGTGTCGACAAGATGTGCGCCCCCGTCATCACGATCACCGGCACCACCCTGCTCGCCCAGCGCGACGACACCGTCCTCCAACTCCACGTCGTCTCCCCGCCCTCACCCGAAGGCAGCAGCCTGTCGCTGACCTTGAGCCGGACAGCCCCGCCGGCCGTGCTGCCGGCCGGTGTCGCCGGTGGCCTGCTCGGAGCGGCCCTCGGCTGGCTCGTCTTCGGTTGGGCCAGCCGGCGCACCGAGGCGGCGCACCCCGCCCGGGGAGCGGTCACCCTCCTGCTCGCGATCACCCTGTTCTTCTGGTGGACGCCCGTCCTGCTGGCCGTCCCGAGCCTGCTCCGGCACCACCGCGCCGAACCACACCCGACGTGGCACCCGCTGTGGGAGTGGCTCGGCCAGCCGGCGGCCTCGCTGCTGTTCGTGGCGGGCGCGGCGAGCGCGCTGCTGGGGCTGGCGCTGGCCACCGTGCCCCGCCGCAGCCCGCTGCCGACGGCCGCCGTCGGCTGACCGCCGAGGGGCGCCGCCGGGCGGCGACATCGGGCGGGGTGGGTCGGGGCCTGCTCCTTCGCCACGCCTTCGGCGGGCGGGAGTCGGCGCTCAGGGCCGGTCCTGGGCGTCGTAGAGGGCCAGCGTCACATCACCGGTGCAGCGACAGATGTCGCCGGTCGGCCGCCCGCCGGTGGTGAGTTCCCGCGCCCTGGCCAACCGGTCCGGGTCGGTCAGCTCGGCCAGCACCGCGCGGTCGGCCAGCGGCCCACCCTCCAGGCCGCCGTCGAGGACCCGGACCGCCCTGGTCCGCGCCCAGGCGTCGGACAGCCAGTCGGCGAGCAGCACCGCGCCATCGGGTCGAGCGCAGCGGCAGCCGGGTGTCAGTCCCACCAGAACAACCAGGAGTGCATGCCGAGGAGTTGGTCGGCATAGGCGGTCAGCGAGCCGTCGCCCTGCCAGACGTTGTCCGGGCAGAAGGCGAAGTGCTCGGCCGCGACCGCCAATGCGTGCTCGGTGGACGTCGGTGGCGCGGCGACGCTGAGGTTCAGGGTGGCGAACCCGACGCCGACCACCCGTACGCCGAACCGGTCCTCCCAGCTGCGCAGCACCGCCGAGATCTCCCCGGCGTCGCCGGTGTGGTTCGCGGGGCCGGACCAACCCGCCACGGCGAGGGTGTCCGCGCTGCGGGTGGCCGGCACGAGCCCGAGACGCGTCCGCCCGTCCACGAGGAACTCCACGCACTCGTCGGCGAGCACGTCGGGCGGCTCCGCCTGGTCGCCTCGCCTGGCGAGGCCGGGCCAGTTCCGGCCGAACGGGGCCGTGGCGGCCAACGTCTCGTCCTCGTCGGTGGTCGTGCAGCCAGCCCACCACCGGGCCAGCAGTTCCGCCACGTCGTGGCGCTCCGGCGACGACATGTCGGCCGGACACACCTCGCCGTCGACCCACGGGCGCCTCTCGTCGCTCGACAACCCGCTCAGCAGCAGCGGCCACAGCCCGGACTCCGGATGCCGGGCCCGCATCCGCGCCCACAGTCCCGGATCGGCCGGGCCGTCGCTCAACCAGTACGGCGGCGGTCCGCCGTCCTCCGGCTCGACCATGCGGCCGGGCGGCAGCGACGCGGGCGGTAGCGAACTCAGCAACTGGGAGAGGTCCGGGATCACGGCGGGAGCGTAGGCGGACCGTACGACCAGATTTCCGGCCCTCCCGTGACGCCCCCGGGCTACCGCGGCCCTCGAACGGCTCGTCGTGCCGGCGGAAGCCCGGGTGTCGCCCTTCGGTGCTCGACCGCAACCCGGCCACCTCGCCACCGTCCGGACGGGGTCGTGGATTCCGGGTGGCCGGGACGTGCCCGCAGGGGCTAGGAACGGTGGTCATGATCGGCTTCGCTGACATGGGCGCCGATGAGGTCCACACCGTCCTGGCCGCCCTCGCCGCCGTCGGGTGCAGGGCGTGGATCGGCGGAGGCTGGGGCGTCGACGCGCTCGTCGGGCACCAGACCCGCGCACACCGCGACCTGGACCTGGCCGTCGCCGCGGAGCACGAAGCCGCGGCGTTGCGGGCTCTCGGCCGGCTCGGCTGCGTCGTCGAGACCGACTGGCGGCCGGTCCGCGTCGAGGTCGTCGCCGAGGGGCGGGGTCCGCTTCTCCGGACCGTCCGAGGTGGTCCACGCCCCGAACCGGATCCTTCGTCCGGGCCGGTCGCGGGGGCGTCCGGTGCTCAGGCTGGCGTCAGGACCAGCCATCCGAAGCCGACGACGTCGCGGTAGCCGTTGAGGTATCCGTCGCGCCGCTGATCAGCGAACGCACGCGCCTCCGGCGTGCCGAGACGCTCGATGCCCGCACGCCAGTCGGACTCGAAGTCGTCCCACTCGGCGACGGTGGACACGGCGACGTGCAGGGGTCGGAACCCCGCGTCCACGGCGAGCTGGGCCAGGGTTGCCAGGTCGGGCAGGTCGCCGAAGGTCTCGCGGACCTGGTCGCTGGGGCTCGCCTGGTAGAAGCCGTCGGCGAACAGCAGTTTGCCGCCCGGCACGGTGAGCCGGTGCAGCGCGGCGAGAGCCCGCGCCGCGCCGCCCCAGATGTGGCCCGCCCCCACGTTGACGACGAGATCGGCGGGCCGGTCCCAGGTGGCGGCATCCGCGCCGTGGAACGCGACCCGATCCGAGATTCCCCGCTCCGTCGCGCGCAGTTGGGCCCGCTCGGCGTCGCCGGCGTCGCGCTCCACCCCGTCACCGGCGGTGCCGTGGGCCGCGCACAGCCGCAGGAGAAACTCGCCGTTGCCGCAGCCCAGGTCCAGGGCTCGCCAGCCCGCCCCGGTGGGGGCCAGCCGCCGGATCAGGTCCGCCGCACGGTCCTCGCTGAGCGGCGAATTGAAGGTCAGGTTGGCCGCAGCCGCGGCCAGGTACGTACTGCGATCTTGGCTGTCCATCGGCACACGGTACGACAGCGGCCCCTACCACGAGGGCCGCCGAAAGGCCCGCTGGCACTCAACCCACTATCGACCCCCAGGTGGGAAGATGCGCCGATGCCGCTCACCTTTCCGTCGCACCCGGGTGCGGTACTCCCGCTCAAGCTTTGGCGACCCCGATGGTTCGACGGTGTCGCGCTGACCACCGGGGCGGTCGCGCCCGACATCGGGTACGCGTTCGTCGGGATCGGACCGGAGTGGCAGAGCCACACCCTCACCGCGCTGGTGTGGTGGTGTCTGCCGGTGGCGCTGCTCGGCGCGTGGCTCGTCCGCGCCACCGTCGCGACCCTCGCCGCCCACCTGCCCCACCTCGGCCCGCTCGCGCTGCGCGACTACGGGGTGCTCGCCACGGTGCGCCACCCCTGGCAGGTCACCGCCGGCTCGGCGCTGCTCGGCGGGGCCAGTCACATCGCCTGGGACCATCTGACCCACACCAACGCGTGGCTGCGCATCGTCTTCGGCATCGACTGGGACCAGGTCAGTGACGTCGCCTGGTGGACCGTGTCCGACATTCCCAGCAGTCTGGTCGGCGCGCTGGTCACGCTCGCCGTCGCCGTCGCGGTCGGCCGCCGCCGGCTCCTTCGCGCCTGGCACGGCAACCCACCGCCGGTCCCCACCCGCCCGAGGTTGTTCTGGTCCGTCGCGGGCAGCACCGCGATCATCGGGTACGCCCTGACCCCGCTTCTGCCAGCCAACGAGCTGCCATGGGCGACCACGGTACGGCTGCTGTGCGCCACGGCCGGGGCGCTGCTCGTCGCCGCAGTGGCGGTGCAGGCAACGAGCGCCGGGACCGCCCCTCCCGATCACACGGGCACGGTGGCGCGTGGGAGCCGTTCGGAATCGCCGCCCTCGTCGTTCTAGCAAGCCCTGTCAGCGCTGGGTGGCTGCCGGACGAACGACCCTGCGGAGGCTGGTAGCCGCTGACACCCTGGAATGCCGAAGGCCCCGGCCAGGACTCGCGTCCTGGCCGGGGCCTCGATCGTGGAGCGGGTGACGGGAATCGAACCCGCACTGTCAGCTTGGGAATTGCACAAGATCGGGCTGTCGAGCGGCGTTTCGCCTGGTCGGCTCGGCCCCAGGTGGCCTCGTTTGGCCTCCGGCGACATCGCCTTGTGGCCCGTGGATGGCCCGACGGTACGCGCCCGCCGTCCGGAGTCCCGTTTTGGTCCCATGTTCAGGGGTGAACAACTAAGTACTGTCGGCCGTCGATCCCTTCGCGCACGATGTCGAGCTGTCCGGCGTGGGTGGCGGTGTCGACAAGGACATGCACGATGACGGAGGTCAGGTCGGCCCGTCCCCCCGCTCCCTCGACCCACCGTGGTTTCGCCTCTGGCGCCAAGGATGCCAGCAGACGGTCGGATCGGGTTATCTCGTCGCGATACGCCGCCACAACGTCGTCGTAAGCCTCGGGCACGCCGACCTGCCATCCGCAGCTGTCGCCGGATGCGAAGGCAACCGCGTCGGGCTCCGCCAGCATCACCGCCTGGAACCAGTATCGCTCGACGTCAATGGTGAGATGCCGGACCAGGTCAAGCGGGGTCCAGCCGGAGGCGACGTGGGCTCGGTTAAGCGCTTCGTCGTCGAGACCCTCGATCGCATCGAGAACGTGCGAACGCTTCCAGGCAAGGCTTTGCAGCAGGAAGGCATGATGAGCGGTGAGCGCCGAATCGGCCACGAGATCATCCATCTGTTGATTCTCCCGCACCGCCGAAGACGGCCGCGCATGCACGGTGAGCAGGGTTTTTTGCGTGCGCGGTGGTGATGGAGGATCTCCTCGTCGGGCAGTCGTAGACCGTCCAGCCTCCCCGGACGGGGACAAGGTGGAGCGCCCTACCGGACGAACGACCTTGGCCCCGACCGGGGAGGCTGGTAGCCCTTGTGGTGCCCGGCGAGGTGATCCGGAGCCGATCTCTGAGGAGGGCCGGGGTTCGGGGCGGAGCCCCGAGGTCTTCCGATCGTGTCGTCCCTCAGCGTGGCCGGCCGGCCCGGCCGATGCCGGCCGGAGGTCGCCAGCAGGCCGGGGCCGGGCCGCCGCGGCCCGCTTGCGGGCCGCCTTGATCTAATAGAGCGCAATTCGGCAGTGTTGTGAGGCGTCGCCGTGTCCCGTCACGGAAGATGCTTGACAGTGGCGTCCCACTAGATGTTTGACACGATCGGAGTTTGGCTTCTCTGAACGGCCCGGCCCGGCGCGGAGTGGTAGCCGGCATGTTCAGGTCAGGCCGACTCGCTCCAGCAGTACCCGGCGGCCGATCAGAGATCGTTTCCGCTCCGGGGCTTCGGGCGCAGGGACTCAACCCACATGTTCGGGCGGCCGTCGAAATGGTCGCGCAGCCGGTCCTCGACGTGTTCAGGGCTCCAAATGGCATCCCTTTCGAGGCCCTCGCATTCCTCGATGGTGGCTGGCCGGTTGCTGAAGTAGACCGACGGCGGGTGCGATCGGGAGACGATCGTCAAGGCCCCGCTGAACATGTCCTGCCGGAACTTGACGTCCAAGCGCTGCCGCTCCCGCTCCAGGAGCGGAACCGTGTCGAGCAGGGCCCAGCGGCCGTTGCGTTGGAAGCATCGGTCGGTCACCCAAATCGTGAACGCGACGGGTTTCTCTACCAGCAACAGCAGGTCGACGGGATTCCCGGTGGCGCTGACGTGGTCGTAGAACTCAGCGTTGATGGACCATAGTTGCCGTCCGTAGGCGCACCGGCCGTCGCCCAGGTCGATCCGCACCACGCGCCCGGGGGCACGGTTCTTGCGCGCCTTTCGGATCATTCGGTCTTCGGACGGCGGCTGCTCCACGCCGCCGATGGTCCCAGACCGACTCCGCTTCTACATCGCCAGACCGACGCTTCCCACCCCTGCAGGCGCGAGGCGGACTCCTCGCTTGTCCTAGGCGAAGCGTCAAGGATGTGGTGGGACGAATTCGTCAAGCATGTGGTGGGACTAGACATGTGAGGCGTCGCCGTGTTCCGTCGCCGTGGGGACTGCGTAGATTTCCGTGTTTGACCTGGGTGTGGTCCGTTGGACAGGACGTCGATCCTGTCCAGGAAGGACCACGGCTGCGGGAGCACCTGGTGGCCTTCGTCGACGACAACCCGGAAGCGCTGGTCTTCACCACGCCGTCTGGGCGGCCGATCTGGCGGGGCAACCTCAACAAGGTCATTGGCTGGTCGACGGCAATCGGCAAGCTCGGCGTGCCAGGGCTGCACTTCCACGACCTGCGGCACACCGGCAACACGATCGCGGCGCGGACCGGGGCCAGCACTCGGGAGTTGATGGCGCGGATGGGTCACGACTCGCCGCAGGCGGCCATGATCTACCAGCACGCCACCTCGGAGGCGGATCGGGCCATCGCCCAGGCGGTGAGCGACGCGGTGAAGGCCGAGCGGAAGAAGGCCAAGAAGGCTGCGGCCGGCCCGTCGGACAAGCCGAAGGCCAAGGGCAAGAAGACGGGCAAGAAGCGTGCCTAGTGGCCCGTGGATGGCCCGCCGGGTGTTCATGGCCCAAGCAACGTCGAAGGCCCTGGTGGGGACTTGCGTCCTGACCAGGGCCTTTCGCGTGGAGCGGGTGACGGGAATCGAACCCGCACTGTCAGCTTGGGAAGCTGATGTTCTGCCATTGAACTACACCCGCAGGCGGCACCACTGTACCTGAGTCGACACGCCGGTGCACCCAGGTACCCCTCCGACGCGCGCCGGCCTGATCATCGCCCATGATCACCTCGCGTCGCCCCACCCGGGCGGCCCGCGCCGGCACACCCGAACATCGGCCCGCAGAGCCGACCGCGCGGCCCGATCCGGACCCGGAGCCGCTCCCTCATCGCCGGGTGTCGATCATGAAACGCCGCCGCCAGGAAAAAGTTCCACCGCGGCAACATATGGGCGTTCTCAAATCCTTCGATCGGTTGTAACGTCTGCCCAACGTTCTCAGCCACGGCGTGACATACCCCCTGTCGCGTCGCCAGAAAGAGGTGGGCCCATGGGACTCCGTCCCAACCTGCTGACCCGGCGTACGGCCGGCGTCGCGTCGACGACCCTCGCGCTGCTGCTCAGCACCGCCGCCGTCGGCGTCGTGCCGGCCGCTTCGGCCTTCTCCGCCGCTCCGGCCGAGGTCTGCGCCGAGCCGGCCGACGTCCACTCGGACGCCCGCGTCAAGCCGGGCGGCGAGGCCAAGCACGAGCCGAACGAGCTGACCCTCGCGGAGACCCGCGAGCGCGAGGCCGACCTGGCCGCCGCGCTGCGCGAGCGGGCCCGGTTCCGCGCCGGCGCCGGCGCCGCCACGACGGCCGCCACCGTCACCATCCCGGTGGTGGTGCACGTGATCCAGGAGGACAGCACCCGGGTCGGCGGCAACATCCCCGACTCGATGATCAACTCGCAGATCAACGTGTTGAACCAGTCGTTCAGCGGGGCGACCGGCGGCGCGTCCACCGCGTTCAGCTTCCAGCTCCAGACGATCAACCGGGTGACGAACCCGTCCTGGTACCCGATCGTGCAGGGCTCCTCGGCGGAGCGGTCGATGAAGACCTCGCTGCGTACGGGCGGCAAGAACACCCTCAACATCTACCTGGGCGAGCTGAGCGACAGCCTGCTCGGCTGGGCGACCTTCCCGACCCGCAAGCTCAACAGCATGGACGGCGTCGTCGTGCTGAGCGAGTCGCTGCCGGGCGGCACCGCCACCAACTACAACCAGGGCGACACGGGCACCCACGAGGTCGGCCACTGGCTGAACCTCTACCACACCTTCCAGGGCGGCTGCTCCGGCTCGGGCGACAGCGTCGACGACACCGCGGCCGAGGCGTCGCCGGCCTATCAGTGCCCTGACGGTCGGGACACCTGCACCGCTCTGGGCACCGACCCGATCACCAACTTCATGGACTACACGTACGACTCCTGCATGTACCAGTTCACCGCCGGGCAGGCCAGCCGCATGCTGACCGCCTGGAACGCGTACCGCGCGGCCTAGTTCCGCCGTACGACCTCATCCGGTGCCGGCCTCGCTCGACGGGGCCGGCACCGGCGTCTGTGCGTGCCGGGTGGGCGCGCCCACGGGCGGGCGGTGGGCACGGTGTGGTGCCCCGGACGGGGACGGCCCGGGGCGCCACACCGTGGCTCAGGCGGCCGGGCGGGCGGCGTGGCCGCCGACACTCCCCGACCGGGTCTCGGGCACCACGGCGGTGCCGGCGGCGGCCGCGTGGGGATCGAGCCACACCTGGACGGCGGGCCGGGCGTGCCCCTCGCCGGCGCCGCCCGCCATGCCGGACTCGCGGCGGGCCAGCATCGCCACGTCGACGGTGAACTCGAAGACCCGCCAGTCGACCTGCGGCGCGGCCCGGTGGCTGCGGGCCAGCCGGGCGACCCGGGCCGGGTCGGTCACCGGCCGGGCGTGGCCGGCGACGTAGGCCTCGTCGTCGCTCTCCTCCGGCGGGAAGGAGTGCAGCGCGTAGCGACCGTCGCGCTCCAGGTCGCGCCGCTTGGGCGAGTCGACGACGAAGCAGAAGAGCCCCTCGTCGGTGATCACCGGGGAGACCGGGTGCACCCGGGGACCGCCGTCGGCGCGGACGGTGGCCAGGTAGCCGAAGCCCGGCCCGTACTGCTGCATGAGAAGGCGGATCCCGTCGGCGAGGCGGGGCTCGTCGGCGGCGAATTCGGACCAGGAAGCCATGCCGGCATTCTATCGAACAAACGTACGAAGACGCACTCCGACACGCAGGTCACGCGCGTCGCTCGCTAAGGTGTGCGGATGCTGCTCTCCGACCGCGACCTGGCCTCCGAGATCGAGGCGGGGACGCTCGCGCTGGAGCCGTTCGAGCCCGCGCTGGTGCAACCGTCCAGCATCGACGTACGCCTCGACAATCTCTTCCGGGTCTTCAACAACCACCTCTACACCCACATCGACCCCGCGCAGCAGCAGGACGACCTCACGTCGAAGGTCGAGGTGCCGGAGGGCGAGCCGTACGTGCTGCATCCGGGCGAGTTCGTGCTCGCCTCGACGCTGGAGGTCATCTCGCTCGGCGACCAGCTCGCCGGCCGCCTGGAGGGCAAGTCGAGCCTGGGCCGGCTGGGCCTGCTCACCCACTCCACGGCGGGCTTCATCGACCCGGGCTTCTCCGGCCACGTGACCCTGGAGCTGTCGAACGTGGCCAACCTGCCGATCACCCTCTGGCCGGGCATGAAGATCGGCCAGCTCTGCATCTTCCGGCTCTCGTCGCCGGCGCAGCACCCGTACGGCTCGGCCGTCTACGGCTCGCGCTACCAGGGCCAGCGCGGGCCGACCCCGAGCCGCTCCTGGCAGCACTGGCGCACCTGGCCGACCCGCTGACCCGGGCGTCGGCCGTCGGGAGGGGCCCCTTCCCGTGCCGCACGCGCCAGGAACGGGACCCCTCCCCGCACGTCAGCCGGGCCGGCCGTAACTGTGGATCGGGCCGTCGTCGACCTTCTTCATCCTGATCGGCACCCCGGCGCGGGAGGCGTGCACCACCCAGCCCCCGCCGACGTACATGCCGACGTGGTGCAGGTCGCTGTAGTAGAAGACGAGGTCACCCGGGCGCAGCTCGCCCCGGCTGACGGTCACGGTGGCCCGGCGCTGCTGGGCGGCGTTGTGCGGCAGCGAGACCCCGGCCTTCGCCCAGGCGGCGAGCATCAGCCCGGAGCAGTCGTACGAGTTCGGCCCCTCGGCGCCCCAGACGTAGGGCTTGCCGATCTGGGCGCAGGCGAACTTCACGGCGGTGCCGGCCGCGCCGCCGGGGTAGCCGGCCGGGCAGGGGGCGGGGCGCAGCGGCCCGCCGCCGCCGTTGCCGTAGACCCGCAGCCGCAGCTTCTGCAACCGGTCGATCTCGGCGTTGATCTGCTTCTTCTTCGCCGCGAGCTGGGCCTCGGTGCGGCTGAGCTGGACGACCATCTCGTCCAGCGGCGCCTTCTTCCCGGCCAGCCGGTCGCGCAGCTCGGCGACCTGCCGCACGTCCTGCTGCTGGTGCTGGGCGAACCGGTCGAGCAGTTCGAGCTGCCCGAGCATCTCGCTGGGCGAGCGGCTGCCGAGCAGGGCGTTGACGGCGGAGACGTTCTCGCCCTTGTAGGCGCGGGCGGCCAGCGCGGCCACCTTCTCCATCGCCTGGTCGACCTGCCTTTCCAGCGGCCTGATCTGCGCGGCGAGCGCGTCGGCCTGCTTCCGCTTGGCTGCCAGGTCCTGTCGGGTGGCGTTGTGCCGTTCGATGATCGGTTCGAGCTTGTTCCAGTCTTCGTCGATCTGCCGCTCGATCTCGGCGACCGTCGGTTCGGCGTGAGCGGCCGTGGCGCCGCCGGTCAGGACGACGGCGAACGCGGCCAGGGCGGCGAGGGCGGTGGTGCAGCGGTACCAGCGTGGGCGCGGCGCAGCCGTCGCGGGGTCGGCGAGGGCCGACCGGGTCGACGGTGGCCGCGGGGCATGGTGTGCCACCGGGCTCCGTACTCCTTCTTCCGTACCGCCTACCGGGTTAGCTGACGGGTTCGGGCGGGAAGGGGCGCCCTACCGCAGGGACTGCGGATTCACCCCGGGGAACGTGGGTCCCCGGCTCGCTCGGGAGCGACTCGGCGGTGTCGGACCGTCACCGCCCTGGTTGGACGGATTGTCACCGGCCGACGAAGGACCAGAGTAGAGACGACCGTTATCGATCCGCAACCCTTCGGGCGGTGACACTCCGTACTCATCCGGACGGGCGGATCCGCAACCCGGACGACGAAAGTTTCCTTCCTTTTGAAGTGTCGGGCGGAAAGGTATTGACCCGAGGCGGCGGACGGGGCGAAGGTGGCCCCATCTTTGCCCGTCCGAACTGGGGGTCTGATGCACCTGTCAGCGACATCAAGGAGCAGACGCGTCCTGCTGGCCGCGGCCGTGGCCGCCGCCCTGGCGGCGACGCCGCTCACCGCCGCCGGATCCGCCGCCGCGTCGCCGGCGACCGACCGGCAGCAGCAGTACGCCGCCGCGGCGGCCGAGTACGGCGTGCCCGAGAGCGTCCTGCTCGGGGTTTCCTACCTGCAGTCCCGCTGGGACACCAACGCCGGCACGCCGAGCACCAGCGGCGGCTACGGACCCATGCACCTCACCGACGCCGAGCACGTCGCCGCCATCTCCGGCGGCACCCACCACGACGAGGGCACCGAGGACCCGCGCGGCGACGACTCCCGCCGGTCCCTGGCCGAGGCCCACGAGCCGCCGGACACCGCGCCGCCCGCCGAGGCCGCGCTCCGGACGCTCGACGCCGCCGCGGAGCTGACCGGCGCCAGCGAGGAGGCGCTGCGGACGGACGTCACGGCGAACATCCGGGGCGGCGCGGCGCTGCTGGCCGCGTACCAGAAGGAGATCGGCGCCCCGGTCGGCACCGGCACCGACCCGGCGGCCTGGTACGGCGCGGTGGCCCGGTACTCCGGCGCGGACAGCGCCGACGCCGCGGCGGCCTTCGCCAACGAGGTGTACGCCACCATCGCCGCGGGCGACAGCCGGCTGACCGACGACGGGCAGCGGGTCACGCTGGCCGGCGTCGCGGTCCAGCCGGACCGCTCCTGGCTGGACCGGCTGAACCTGCGCAAGCTCGCGCGGCCCGACGGGCTGGAGTGCCCGAGCGACATCTCCTGCGAGTGGATCCCGGCGCCGTACCAGAACTACGGCCCGACGATCGAGGACTACGGCAACCACGACCTCGCCGACCGGCCCGCGCAGCAGAAGATCGAATACATCGTCATCCACGACACCGAGGGCTACTTCGGGCCGAGCGTCAACCTGGTCAAGGACCCGAAGCGGGTGGGCTGGCACTACACCCTGCGCTCGGTGGACGGCCACATCGCCCAGCACATCAAGACCAAGAACGTGGGCTGGCACGCCGGCAACTGGTACGTGAACTCCAAGTCCATCGGCCTGGAGCACGAGGGCTTCGCCGGGCACGGCACCTGGTACACCGAGGCGATGTACCGCACCTCCGCCAAGCTGGTCCGCCACCTGGCGCGGCAGTACAACATCCCGCTGGACCGGCAGCACATCATCGGGCACGACAACATCCCCGGCACCGTCGCCTCGACCGTGCGCGGCATGCACTGGGACCCGGGCCCGTACTGGAACTGGTCGCACTACTTCGACCTGCTCAAGGCGCCGTTCAAGTCGACCGGCACGCACCACACGGGCCTGGTCACCATCGACCCGGACTTCGCCACCAACCAGCCGCAGTTCACCGGCTGCAACCGGCAGCCCCCGGGCGTGCCGAACCCGCCCCCGGCGACGGCTCCCTGCCCGCTGCGCGGCTCGTCCGCGGTGCCCCTGCACAGCGCGCCGAGCCAGGACGCGCCGCTGGTCAACGACATCGCACTGCGGCCCGACGGCACCCCGAACACCATGTACATCTCCGACCACGGCGCCCGGGCCTCGGCCGGACAGACGTACGCCGTGGCCGAGGTGCGGGGCGACTGGACCGCGATCTGGTACCTCGGTCAGAAGGCGTGGTTCCACAACCCCGCCTCGGCCCCGACCGCGAAGTGGGCCGTCGGCCTGGTCGCCACCCCGAAGGCCGGCAAGACCACCATCCCGGTGTACGGCCGGGCGTACCCGGAGGCGGCGGCGTACCCGGCCGGCGTGCCGTACCAGCCGATCTCGCCGCTGCAGTACACCCTCTCGGCCGGTCAGCGGTACGCCGTCGGCGACGTGCTCCCCGGCGAGTACTACCGCGCCGTCACGTTCGACGGCTCCGCCCCGCACGACCGGACGGTCGTCCGCGGCGAGAACAAGTACGTGCAGATCCAGTTCGGTCACCGGGTCATGTTCGTCAACCTGGACGACGTGAACCTGGTGCCGTCCCCGCTGGGCGCGCCCCGCTGATCCCACCGCACGAAGAGGGCCCCCGGTCGATCCGACCGGGGGCCCTCGCGTTGCGCGGTGTGCGGATCAGCCGGGCCTGCGGAACCCGGCCACCGGCATGGTGTTGATGCTGGAGACGTTGACCGGCTTGCCGGCCCGGGGCGCGTGCACCATCTTGTCGTTGCCGAGGTAGAGGCCGACGTGGTGCAGGTCGCTGAAGAAGAAGACCAGGTCACCGGGGCGCGCCTCGGAGCGCGGGATGGCCTTGCCCTCGTTCCACTGCGCACCGGTGAAGTGCGTCAGGTGGATCCCCGCCGCCTTGTAGGCGTACTGGGTCAGGCCGGAGCAGTCGAACGAGTTCGGACCGGTGGCACCCCAGACGTACGGGTCGCCGACCTGGGCGCAGGCGGTCCGGATCGCGGTCCGGGCCGCATCGCTGACCACGCCGTTGATGGTCGGGCACTTCTCCGTCTTGACGGTCGTCACCGGCAGCGACGCCTCGAGCTTCTTGATGTCGGCGTCGATCTGCTTCTTCTTCGCCGCCAGGTCGTTCTGCTGCTTCGTCTGCGCGACGATCAGCGTGTCGAGCTTCTGCTTCTCCGCGTCGTACTTCTCGCGGACCTTGGTCACGCCCTCGAGCTGCTTGCGCTCCTGCGCGGCCAGCCGGTCCAGCAGGGTCAGCTGCTCGGTCAGGGTGTGGGGCTTGGCGCTGACCAGCAGCGCGCCGATCTCCTGCGACGGGCCGGTGATGTAGTAGCGGGAGGCGAGTGCGCCGACCCGGTCCATCGCCAGCTCGCTCTCCAGCGCCAACGGCTGGATCTTCTTCTGCAGGTCCTCCGACTTCTTGCGGTTGACCTTCAGCTGCGCCCGCACCTTGTTGTACTGCTCGATGGTGGGCTCGAGCTGCTCCCACTTCTTGTCGATCGCGGCCTCGATCTCGTCGACCGAGGGCTCGGCGTGGGCGGGCGCGGCCAGCATGCCGGCGCCGACCACCGCCGCGGCGACCAGGGTGAGCAGACGGTGGGCGACCCTACGCAGGCCACCCGGACGAGCAGATCGTCCCGGTGCGTGACGATGAGGGGGCATGGTTGCCACCGGCACCGACTCCTTTTGCAACCCGGCCGCTTGGCGCCTCGCGCGAGGGAAGAGGGGCGAGACAGACGACCCACAGCGGCCGGTGCCCAACATTAGGGAAGGCCGGCAGCGGAATCAAGGCGACCGACGTTCACTTCACGCCTGCGCAACCGCTTGCGCACCAAGGGTGTCGGGCCGCCGACCAACGATCGCGGTCAATACATCGTCCAGCGTGACCACCCCGAGAGGACGACGGCCTTCGCTGACCAGCACCATGTGCCGCCGCTCCCGGCGCATCGACAGCAGCAGGTCGGCGAGCGTACGGTCCGGCGGCACCACCGCCAACGGCCGGTAGACCTCCGCCGGCACGGGGGCCCGCCGGCTCGCGCCCGCGTACCCGAGCACGTCCTTGACGTGCACGAAGCCGAGCACCCGGCGGGTGGAGCGCTGCACCACCGGGAAGCGGGACCGGCCCGTGCGGGTGGCCAGCACCTCCAACGAGGCGGGCGAGACGTCCTCGGCCACCGTGGTGACCGTGGACCACGGTTGCAGGGCGTCGGCGGCGGTCCGGCTGTGCAACGCGAGCGCACCCGTGATCCGGGCGTGCTCCTCCGCGTCGAGCAGCCCCTCCGTACGCGCCTGCGACACCAGCCCGGCCAGTTCCTCGGCGGTGAAGACCGTCTTCACCGCCTCGGTGGCCTCGATCCGCCACAGTCCCAGCACCCGGCGCGACGCCCACTTCATCGCCACCAGCAGCGGCTTGGTGGCCAGGCAGAACGCCAGCATCGCCGGCCCCAGCCAGAGCGCCGACGGCTCCGGGCCGGCCAGCGTGATGTTCTTCGGCACCATCTCGCCGACCACGGTGTGCAGGAAGACCACCACGCCGAGGGCGAGCACGAAGGCCACCGGGTGGACCACCCCCTCCGGCAGCCACGCGGCGCGGAACGCCGGCTCCAGCAGGTGCGCGAGGGCGGGCTCGGCGATCGCGCCCAGCCCCAGCGAGCAGATGGTGATGCCGAGCTGCGCCCCGGCGATCATCAGCGGGATCTGGTTCATCGCCGACAACGCCCAGCGGGCCCGCTTCGAGCCGGCCGCCAACGGCTCGACCACCGTGCGCCGGGACGCGATCAGCGCGAACTCGCTGCCCACGAAGAACGCGTTGCCGAGCAGCAGCGCGACCGTGACCAACAGCTCAGGCATCGCCGTCCGGCTCCTCGGGACGGACCACCCGGACCTGCTCGATCCGGTGCCGCTCGACCTCCACGACGGTGAACTCGAAGCCCGACTCGTCGACCGTCTCGCCCGCCAGGGGGATGTGCCCCAGCCGGGCCATCAGGAACCCGGCGAGCGTCTCGTACGGCCCCTCGGGCAGCCGGAAGCCGGTCTGCTCCGCCAGCTCGTCGGAGCGCAGCACCCCGTCGACGAGGACCGTCCGCTCCCCGCCCGGCACGGTCAGCTCGGCTGGGTCGACGTCGTCCACCGCGTCCGGGTCGAACTCGTCGGCGATCTCCCCGACCAGCTCCTCCACGAGGTCCTCCGTGGTGACCACGCCGTCGGTGCCGCCGTACTCGTCGACCACGATGGCGAGGTCGGCACCCGCGCCGCCGAGCGCGGCGAGCACGCCGTCGAGGTCCAGGCTCTCCGGCACGTACACCGGCTCGCGGGCCACCGAGCCGACCGTGGTCGAGCCGCGCAGGGCCAGCGGCACGCCCAGCGCGTCGGGCACCCCGGCGACGCCGGTCACCAGGTCGAGGGTCTCCTCGTACACCGGGAACCGGGTCCGCCCGGTCTGGCGGGACAGCGCCAGCAGCTCCGCCACGGTGGCGGTGGCCCGCAGCGCGACGACGTCGACCCGCGGGGTCATCGCCTCGGCGGCCCGCTTGTCGCCGAACCGGATGGTCCGGCGCAGCAGCATGGCGGTGTCCGGCGGCAGCGCCCCGGCCCGCGCCGAGATGGCCGCCAGCAGCCCCAGTTCCTCCGGCGAGCGGGCGCTGGCCAGCTCCTCCTGCGGCTCGACGCCCAGCAGCCGGACCAGGCGGTTCGCCGAGTCGTTCAACGCCCGGATCAGCCAGCCGCAGGCGCGGGAGAAGGCGCGCATCGGCCCGGCGGTCGCGAGCGCGGTGGGCATCGGCCGGGCCAGCGCGAGGTTCTTCGGCACCAGTTCGCCGAAGAGCATGGAGAGCAGGGTGGCCAGGGCCAGGGCGAGGAACGGGGTGAACCGTCCGGCGGCGTCCCCGGCGACCGGGCGCAGCAGCGGGGTGAAGAGGCGCGCCAGGGCGGGCTCGGCCAGGTAGCCCGTGAGCAGTGCGGTGAGGGTGATGCCGAGCTGCGCCCCGGAGAGCTGGAAGGAGAGTTCCCGCAGCGCCCGGCGTACGGTCACGGCCCGGCCGTCGCCCGCCGTCGCCCGCCGCTCGATCTCGGGTCGGTCCACCGTGACCAGGGCGAACTCGGCCGCGACGAAGAACGCGTTGCCGCCGGTCAGCAGCACGAAGCCGACCAGGGGCAGCACCGTGGTCAGCAGCAGGCCATCGATGGTCGTCTCACCTCGGCGAGATTCTCGCACGGGTGACGGCCCTGGTCACGGGCGAGAGACCTGCCGGTCTCGCGGGGCCGGGCTACCGTCGGGACATGGCCCCGCTCACTCTCGCCCACGAACTCGCCCTGCTCGGCTACGACGACGCGGGCGTCAACCGGCTCGGCCGGCCCACGCTCGACTACGGCCTGGCCGGCGCCCTGCTGCTGGAGCTGGCGCTCGCCGGTCGGGTCGAGATCGCCGACGACCGGCTGGTGGTGGCCGACCCGACCCCCGTCGGCCAGCGGCAGCTCGACGACGCGCTGGCCCGGATCGCCGCCGACCCGAAGCGGCGCAAGCCGAGCGACTGGATCAGCCGGCTCGCCAAGGACCTGCCCGAGCAGGTGCTGGACGGGCTGGTCACCGCCGGCGTGCTCCGGCGCGACTCCGACAAGGTGCTGTGGGTCTTCCCGCGTACCCGCTATCCGTCCTCCACCGGCGCGGAGCCGGCGGTGGAGACGCAGGCCCGGCAGCGGATGGTCGCCGCCGTGGCCGGGGACGGCCCGGTGGACGCGCGGACGGCCGCCCTCATCGGCCTCGCCCAGGCCGTCGGCCTGGACCGCCAGCTCTTCGCGGAGCTGCCGAAACAGCACGTCAAGCGCCGGCTGACCGAGATCGCCGCCGGTGACTGGGCGTCCGCCGCCACGAAGAAGGCCATCGAGGAGACCCAGGCCGCCGTGCTGATCGCCACCACCACGGCGACCACGGCCGTCATCATCACCACGACCTCCTGAACGCCGACGGCGACCGTCCTCGCCCCGGTGGCCATGGCCTCCTCGACCCGGTCCACGTTGATCCGCTTGCCGATCTTCTCCTCCATCCACATCCGGGCGCCACCGGCACCGCAGCAGAAGGAGCGCTCGCTGTTGCGCGGCATCTCGGTGAGCTCACCCTCAATGGCGGTGCCGAGCACCTCGCGCGGCGGGGCGAAGACCCGGTTGTGCCGGCCCAGGTAGCAGGGGTCGTGGTAGGTCACGCCGCCGTCGACCGGCTGCACCGGGGTGAGCTTGCCGGTGGCGACCAGGTGGGCCAGGAGCTGGGTGTGGTGGACCACCTCGAACTCGCCGCCGAGCTGGCCGTACTCGTTGCCCAAGGTGTTGAAGCAGTGCGGGCAGGTGGCGACGATCTTCCGCTTGCTCTTCTCCCGGCCCTCGAACGCCTCGTTGAGGGTCTCGACGTTCTGCTGGGCGAGCATCTGGAAGACGAACTCGTTGCCGATGCGGCGGGCCGGGTCGCCGGAGCAGGTCTCGCCTTCGCCGAGGATCGCGAACTTCACGCCCGCCTCGTTGAGCAGCGTGGCGACCGCCCGGGTGGTCTTCTTGGCCCGGTCCTCGAACGCGCCGGCGCAGCCGACCCAGAAGAGGTACTCGAAGTCGTCGACCTCGCCGACCCGCGGCACCTCGAAGTCCAGGCCCTTGGTCCAGTCCTCGCGGGTGTTCTGCGGGGCGCCCCACGGGTTGCCCTTGTTCTCCAGGTTGCGCAGCATCACGCCGGCCTCCGACGGGAAGCTCGACTCGATGAGCACCTGGTAGCGGCGCATGTCGACGATGTGGTCGACGTGCTCGATGTCGACCGGGCACTGCTCGACGCAGGCGCCGCAGGTCGTACAGGACCAGAGCACGTCCGGGTCGATGATGCCGCCTTCCTCGGCGGTGCCGATCAGCGGTCGGTCGGCCTCGGCGAGCGCGAGGACGTCCATGTGGGCGAGCTGGGCGGCGGTCGCCTTCTCCTCGCCGGTCAGGTCCTTGCCCCCGCCGGCCAGCAGGTACGGCGCCTTGGCGTACGCGTGGTCGCGCAGGCTCAGCACCAGCAGCTTCGGCGACAGCGGCTTGCCGGTGTTCCAGGCCGGGCACTGCGACTGGCAGCGGCCGCACTCGGTGCAGGTGCTGAAGTCCAGCAGGCCCTTCCAGGTGAACTGCTCGACCTGGGCGACGCCGAACTGGTCCTTCTCCGGGTCCGCCTCCTCGAAGTCCAGCGGCTTGCCCTGGCTCGTCATGGGGCGCAGCGCGCCGAGGCCGGAGACGTTGGCGCCCGGGTCGCGCTTGAAGAAGATGTTGAAGAAGGCCAGGAAGCGGTGCCAGGCGACGCCCATGGTGACGTTCAGCGCGATCACGATGAGCCAGGTCATCGAGATAGCGATCTTGATGAGCGCGGCGACGCTGACGCCGGTCTCCCAGTTCGGCAGCACCCCGCCGACGGCGTGGCTGAGCGGGGTGGCCCAGACCGGGTACTCGAAGTGGTCGGTGGCGACCTTGAAGCCCCGGATGACGAAGCCCATGATCAGCACCGCGAGGACCACGGCCTCGACGAAGTAGCCCTGCCACATGGTGGAGCCGGTGAACCGGGAGCGGCCGCCCGGCCGGGTCGGCCGGTTGCGGACGCGGATCGCGATCAGCACCAGGATGCTGACGATGCCCAGGATGCCGATCAGCTCGGTCACCGCGCCGTAGAGCGCCCAGCCGCCGACCAGCGGCAGCCCGCCGGTCGGGGAGACGACCTCGAAGTACGCCTCCAGCACCAGCAGCGACAGCACGATGAACCCGACCATCACGAACCAGTGCGCCGCACCCACCACGCTCCAGCGGAGCATGCGGGTGTGGCCGGCGGTCTCCGCCAGCATGGTCCTCGTGCGGGTGCCCTTGTCGCCGAAGCGGGTCGGGTCCGGCTGACCCAGCCGGATGACGGCCACCATCTTCATGACCGCGCGTACCGCAAGCCACACCGCCACGGCGGTGATGGCGAACGCGAGGATCGTGGTGACGATCTGGACGCTGCCCATCGAGTTGGCCTCCCCGGTCTACTGCCTGTCGAGCGGCTCGGCGACCGGGGCCGGGTCAGGGCGCGATCGGCGAGCCGCAGCTGCCGCACCCTCGACCGGACCGGTCGATGACCTCGCTCCGCTCGGTCATGCAGTGCAGCCTACGCGCAAGGTTACCCAGCAGTAACGTGAGTCATCTCGCACCCGGGCCGCGCCGCCCTGCGCACACCATAGGGCGCACGCCCCCGAACCGCCGGGCAGGGGCTCCACTGAGTGACATGGATTGCCGCAGCACCGGCTCGGGGGCCGGTGCCGCGGTCGACGGCAGGGCTGCTCGCGCCCGGGGGCCCCGCCGCCGGGCCGGCGGCGGGGTGGCGGGGCTCAGCGCCAGCGGGAGAGCAGGATCAGGGAGGCGACCATGGCGCCGAAGCCCACCGCGAGGTTCCAGTAACCCCACGACATGACCGGGTACTCCTGCTCGGAGAGGTAGTAGACCACCAGCCAGCCGATGCCGAAAACGATGAGGGCGACCGCCGAGACCGGGAGCCAGACCGGGCTAGGCTTGCGCGTCGCCGCCGTCGCCGTCGGACGGACGTCCGTCGGCGGGGTGTACACCTTCTTCTTGCGAACCTGAGACTTGGGCACGACGCTCTCCAGAGGGGTTACGACCTCGTCCGGCCTGACAACCGGGCGCGGGGGCGACGGTCCATGGCCAATAATGTTCGACAGCTAGCGTAGTCCCGAAGGCGCGTCCAATCCACGAATGGGGCGAGGCCGGTGCACCCAGTGACCGAAAAAGGCGGGACTGTTCGGGTCGCCGCAGCGGCCCGCGCCTCCGCGGGCTGAACCAGACGACGGGGAAGGAACGCTCGGTGGAGTACACATCCGGCGCGGCCTCCTGGCAGAAGGTGCTCCGGCGGGCGGTCGCCGGGCTGCTGCCTCGGCGCCCACGGCAGCGACGACCGGGCTGGTCGATCGGGGTGCCGCTGATCGCCGCCGCGGCCGGGCTGCTCTTCACCACCACGGCCACCACCGCCGGCGGCACCGCCCTGCGCGAGGACCGCCGACCCCAGCTCAACCAGTTGATCGAGGACCGGCGCGCGGAGGTGGCGGCCAGCGAGCGGCGGGCGGCCGACCTGCGCGACGAGGTCGAGGGCCGCACGAACGCCCTGGCCAGCTCCGACGGCCCGATCAAGGAACAGCAGGACCGGGCCGCCGCCAGCCGGGACGACGCCGGCTTCACCGCGCTCGCGGGGCCCGGGGTGACGGTGGAACTCGACGACGCGCCGCGGCGCAACGACGGCACGCTGCCCGCCGGGGCCACCAACGACGACCTGGTCGTCCACCAGGGGGACGTGCAGGCGGTGGTGAACGCCCTCTGGGCGGGTGGCGCCGAGGCCATGTCCATCATGAACGTCCGCGTGCTGTCGACCAGCGCGGTACGCTGCGTGGGTAACACCCTGCTGCTGCACGGCCGGGTGTACTCCCCACCATTCAAGATCGTAGCAATCGGCGATCCCGCTGCCCTGCAGCAGGCCCTCGCCGACTCTCAGGGAGTCCGGTTGTTCAGGGACCTGGTCGACGACTACAAGCTCGGTTACAGGGAGACCGTCTCCACCGTGACCGTGCCGGCGTTCGAGGACTCGACCACGCTGCGCTCGGCGACGGTGCCCCGGTGAGCCGCGCACCCGACGACTGGCCCGAGGACCACGACGGCCGTCACCGCGACCAGGCTGACGGCCCGACCGCCTTCCTGCCCAAGGTCGACCGTTCCGGGCCCGCCCCGGCCCGCCCGGCCCCGGCCGGCGCCTGGCCGCAGCCCACGCTGCCGCCC
>NZ_JBPQTK010000044.1:0-42287 GCF_051386315.1 Micromonospora sp. URMC 107 | reverse complement strand
GCCCCGGCCGCGCCCGCCCCGGACCGGCCGGTCGCCGGCGCGCGGGTGGGGTCGGCGGTGACCCGCCCCCGCCGGTCGACCAGCAGCCCGGCCGCGTCCGCGCGGGCCACCGCGGCGGCGAGCCGGGCCCTGGCCGCGCCCAGCCGGCCGGCGAACTCGGCCAGCACCTGGTCGGCCTCGATCAGGGCGGGGGAGACCCCGGTCAGCTCGGCGCGCAGCGCCGCGAGCCGGGCGTCGGCGGCGTCGGCGGCCCCGCCCGACCAGCCGCCGCGCAGCACCGCCGCGCCGGCGGCCAGCTCGCCGGCCCGGCGCGCCACCGGTTCGGTCAGCCCCCGCCAGGCCACCCCGGCGGCCCGCCACGCGCCGGGATCGGCCGCCCACAGCTGCCGGTAGTCGACGCCCGCCGCGCCGTCTGCGGGGTGCGCCGGCCGCCCGGCCGGGTGCGTCGCAGTCGTCCGACCGGCCGCGCGCCGGCCCGGCGCGGCCCGACCCGCTGGCGCGGTCACCGGGGCAGCGCGGTGAGCCGGCCGGCTGCCCGGTCGTCCACCGCCTCGTACGCCTCGGCGGCGGCCCGGACCGCCCCGGCAGTGGTGGCCACCCGGGCGCCGAGCCCGCCGAACCAGGCGTGCACGGCCGACTCCAGCCCGGCCAACGCCGCCCCGGCCGACCACTCGGGGGCCGGCACCACCAGCCCGGACGCCCCGCCCAGCCCGCGCCCCAGCCGGTACGCGTCGTCGTCGAGCCCGCGCGCGGCCCGGCGCAGCGCGTCGGGTCGTACGGTCAACGGCTCCTCGGTCATCCTCGGCCCCCCGCCTCGCGAAAACGTCGACGGCCGCGACGCTAGGCGTCGTCCACACCCCCGCGCCCGGCCTGTGGACGACGGCCCTCCCGGCGGACGGCCGGTCGTCCACAGGCGTTGCCCCGCAAGGAAGCGGCGGCTAATGTGCGGCCGCCCGCGCCGGTAGGGTGAGCGGGTGATCGTCGCTGTCGGCATCGACGTCGTCCTCGTCGAACGGTTCGCCAAGGCCCTGGCCCGGACACCGCTGCTCGCCGACCGGCTCTTCACCGAGGCCGAGCGTTGCACCCGCTCCGGCAACCCGCGCTCGCCCGAGTCCCTGGCCGCCCGCTTCGCGGCCAAGGAGGCGGTCGCCAAGGCGCTCGGCGCCCCGGCCGGCCTGAGCTGGCACGACTGCGAGATCGTGCCGGACCCGGACGGCCGCCCCTGGCTGACCGTCTCGGGCACGGTGGCGGCGGCGGCCACCGAGCGCGGGGTCAACCGCTGGCATCTCTCGTTGTCCCACGACGGCGGGATCGCCTCGGCCATGGTGGTCGCGGAACAGTGATCGGGGGCGCCGGTTCCCGGCGCGCCGGGAACCGGACGGGACGGGGTGGCATGAGACCGGTGTGGCGGGTCGCGGACGTACGCGCGGCGGAGGCGGGGCTGATGGCCACGCTCCCGCCCGGGACGGTGATGAGGCGGGCGGCCGCCGGGCTGGCCCGCCGCTGCGCGCTGCTGCTCGCCGACCGGGGTGGCGTCTACGCCGCGCGGGTGCTGCTGCTGGTCGGCTCCGGCGACAACGGCGGCGACACGCTCCTCGCCGGCGCGCACCTGGCCCGGCGGGGCGCGGCCGTGTCGGCGCTGCTGCTGAGCCCCGGCCGCGCGCACGCGGAGGGGCTGGCCGCGCTGCGGGCCGCGGGCGGGCGGGTGGTCGACCGGCCGCCGGGGACCGTCGACCTGGTGCTGGACGGCATCGTCGGGATCGGCGGGCGCGGCGGGCTGCGGGAGACCGCCGACCAGCTCGCCGCCAGCCTCGTGCGGCACCGCGGGCGCGACGGCGCCCCGGCCGCCGTGGTCGCCGTGGACGTGCCCAGCGGGGTCTCGGTCGACACCGGGGGAGTGCCGCTGACCGCCTCGGGCCGCCCCAGCGCGGTACGCGCCGACGTGACCGTGACGTTCGGCGGGCTGAAGCCCGCCCTGGTGGTGGGCCCGGCCGCCGCGCTCGCCGGCGCGGTGGAGCTGGTCGACATCGGGCTGGGGCCGTGGCTGCGGGGCAGCCCGGCGCTGGGCGTGACCGAGTGGTCGGACGTCGTCGACTGGTGGCCGCGGCTCGGCCCGGCCTCGGAGAAGTACACCCGGGGCGTGGTCGGTGTCGCCACCGGCTCGGCGACCTATCCCGGCGCGGCCGTGCTCTCCGTCGCGGGGGCGCTGGCCGGCCCGACCGGCCTGGTCCGCTACGCCGGCTCGGCCCGGGCCGACGTGCTGCGCCGGCACCCGTCGGTGATCGCGACCGGTCGGGTCGCCGACGCCGGGCGGGTGCAGGCGTGGGTCTGCGGCTCCGGCCTGGGCACCGGCGAGGAGGCGGCCAGGGAGCTGCGGGCGGTGCTCGCCGCCCCGGTGCCGGTGGTGCTCGACGCCGACGCGCTGACCCTGCTGGTCGACGGCTCGCTCGCCGACCGGCTGCGCAAGCGGGACGCCCCGATCGTGGTCACCCCGCACGACCGGGAGTTCGCCCGGCTCTGCGGGGAGGAACCGGGCGCCGACCGGGTGGGCGCCACGCTGCGGCTGGCCGCCTGGATGAACGCGGTGGTGCTGCTCAAGGGCGACCGCACGGTGATCGGCACGCCGGACGGCCGGGCGTACGTCAACCCGACCGGCACCCCCGCGCTGGCCACCGGGGGCACCGGCGACGTGCTGGCCGGGCTGCTCGGCGCGCTGCTCGCGGCCGGGCTGGCCCCGGAGCGGGCGGCGGCCGCCGCCGCGTACCTGCACGGGCTGGCCGGCCGGGAGGCGGCCCGGGGCGGGCCGGTGACGGCGCCCGACGTGGCCGACGCCCTCCGCCCGGTCCTCGCCCGCCTCGCCTGACCCGGGCCCCACCTCCCACGCCAGGGCGCACCGGCTGGGGCGGCCTCGGCCGGCGAGATCGGCGCGGAAAGTAGGCTGGGGGCATGTGGCAGGCCGAGGTGCGCGTGGACCTGGACGCGATCCGCGAGAACGTGAGCCGGCTGAGATCCGGCACCGCCGCCGAGCTGATGGCGGTGGTGAAGGCCGACGGCTACGGCCACGGCATGGTGCCGGCCGCCCGCGCCGCCCTCGACGCCGGGGCGGACTGGCTGGGGGTCTGCACGCTGGACGAGGCGCTCACGCTGCGCCGGGCCGGGATCACCGTGCCGGTGCTGGCCTGGCTCCTCGCGCCCGGGCTGCCGCTGCACGAGGGCGTCGCCGCCGGGGTCGACCTCGGCGTGGCGAGCCTGCCCCAGCTCGACGAGATGGTCGCGGCGGGCCGCATCGCCGGCCGGCCGGCCCGGCTGCACCTCAAGATCGACACCGGGTTGGCCCGGGGCGGCGCGACCGTCGCCGACTGGCCGGCCCTGCTCGACGCCGCCGCCAAGGCGCAGGCCGACGGCCTGGTCGAGGTGGTCGGGGTGTGGAGCCACTTCGTGTACGCGGACTCGCCCGGCCATCCGACCATCGACCGCCAGCTCGCCGTCTTCCACGAAGGGCTGGGCATGGCCGAGCAGGCCGGCCTGCGGCCGCCCTACCGGCACCTGGCCAACTCGGCGGCCACCCTGACCCGGCCGGACACCCACTTCGACCTGGTCCGCCCCGGGCTGGCCGTCTACGGCCTCTCCCCGGTCACCGGCGAGAGCTACGGGCTGCGCCCGGCGATGACCGCCCGGGCCCGGGTGATGCTCGCCAAGCGCGTCCCCGCCGGCTCCGGCGTCTCGTACGGGCACACCTACACCACCGAGCGGGACGCGAACCTCGCGGTGGTGCCGCTCGGCTACGCCGACGGGGTGCCCCGGCACGCCTCGAACAGCGGCCCGGTGCAGCTCGGCGGCAAGCGCCGGACGATCTCGGGGCGGGTCTGCATGGACCAGTTCGTGCTCGACTGCGGCGACGACCCGGTGGCCGCCGGCGACGTGGTGACCCTCTTCGGCAGCGGCGCCGACGGCGAGCCCACCGCCGACGACTGGGCCGAGGCGGTCGGCACCATCAACTACGAGATCGTCACCCGGTTCGGCAGCACCCGGGTGCCCCGCGTCCACGTCGGCGGGCGACCGTGACGACGCGTCCCCGCATCCCGCTGCCGCGTACCGGGCACGCCAGGGCGGCCGTCGGCGCGTTGGCCGCCGTCGGGGTCGCCGCCGTCGGGCTCGCGGCCGGCGTCGCCACCGAACGCGCCCTGGTCCGCAAGCTCAAGGCCGACCCGACCGACCGGTACGCCGGGGAGGTCTTCGGCGAACAGCGGTACGACGAGTCCTTCCGGCTGGAGATGCCCGACGGGACCGACATCCACGTCGAGGTGGTGGAGCCGACGCGGCCCCGACCCGGCAACCCGACCGTGGTGCTGGTGCACGGCTTCTGCCTCGACATGGGCACCTTCCACTTCCAGCGCAAGCTGCTCGCCGAGCGGGGCGAACACCGGGTCGTCGCGTACGACCAGCCCGGGCACGGCCGGTCGGGGCGGCTGGAGACCGGCGAGTACGACCTCACCGCGCTCGGCCGGACGCTGCGCGAGGTGATCGACCGGACCGCCCCGGAGGGGCCGCTGGTGCTGGTCGGCCACTCGATGGGCGGGATGACCATCATGGCCTTCGCCGAGTTGTTCCCGGAACTCTTCGGCGACCGGGTCGTGGGCACCGTGCTGATGGCCACCTCGGGCGGCCTGATCGCCGAGACCAAGCTGGTCGCGCCCGCCCTGCTCGGCCGGGTCGGCGCGCCGGTGCTGCACATGGTCGGCAACGTCACCCGCTACGGCGGCCCGGTGATCGACCGGGCGCGCCGGTCCACCACCAACGTGGCCTGGCTGCTCACCCGCAAGTACGGCTTCGGCACCCGCCATCCCAGCCCGGCCCTGGTGTCGTACGTCGAGACGATGAACTCCCGCACCTCGGCCGACACGGTGACGCGCTACCTGCGGACGCTGGCCACGCACTCCCGGTTCCCGGCGCTCGCCGCGCTGGCGGACACCCCCGTGCTGGTGGTCGTCGGCGACAAGGACATGATCACCCCCGTGACGCACTCCGAGGAGATCGTCCGGCGGCTGCCGCACGCCGAGTTCGTCAAGATCACCGACAGCGGGCACGTGGTGATGCTGGAGCACGCCGACGAGGTCAACGAGGCGCTGGTCCGCTTCCTGGAGGCGTTGTGAGCCACGTCGTGAAGCTGCCGACGGTCGACGACACCCACGAGTTCGGGCGGCGGCTGGCCGGGCTGCTGCGCGCCGGCGACCTGCTGCTGCTGACCGGGCCGCTCGGCGCCGGCAAGACCGCGCTGACCCGGGGCATCGGGGCCGGGCTCGGGGTGCTCGGGGCCGTCACCTCGCCCACCTTCGTGATCGCCCGGGTGCACCGGCCCGACCCCGCCCGGGGCGGCACGGTGGCGCTGGTGCACGCCGACGCGTACCGGCTGGGGGACGCCGCCGACCCGCGCGCCGAGATCGACGACCTCGACCTGGACGCCTCGGTGGACGAGTCGGTGACCGTGGTGGAGTGGGGCGAGGGCCTGGTCGAGCAGCTGGTCGACGCCCACCTGCGGGTACGCGTCGACCGGCGCGACGACGACACCCGGGTGGTCGAGCTGGAGCCGGTCGGCGGCGACTGGGAGGGGCGCCTGGCGGCCCTCGGGTGAGCGCTGTCGTACCGGCTGCCTAGAGTTCGCGGGACGGACCCGACAGGCGAAAGGTTGCCGATGCCCGACGACGCCCCCACCCTGGACCTGCTGGCGCTGCTGCCGGAG
Source organism: Micromonospora sp. URMC 107 (assembly GCF_051386315.1). Classification (NCBI taxonomy): domain Bacteria; kingdom Bacillati; phylum Actinomycetota; class Actinomycetes; order Micromonosporales; family Micromonosporaceae; genus Micromonospora; species Micromonospora sp. URMC 107. The sequence goes on along the minus strand of NZ_JBPQTK010000044.1, from coordinate 36,547 downwards.
GACTGGCGTGCCGTGCTCACCCCGCACCTCGACCCGGCCCGCACCGCCGCGCTGGCCGAGTTCGTCGCGGGGGAGTACGCGACCCACACCGTCTTCCCGCCGGTCGAGGACCTCTTCTCGGCCTACCGGCTCTGCGCGCCGGCCGACTGCCGGGTGCTGATCCTCGGGCAGGACCCCTACCACAAGGCGGGGCAGGCGCACGGGCTCAGCTTCAGCGTGCGGGAGGGCGTGAGCGTGCCGCCCTCGCTGCGCAACGTCTTCAAGGAGCTGGGCGAGGACCTCGGCGTGCCGAAGCCGCGCGGCGGCAACCTCAGCGGCTGGGCGGCGCAGGGCGTGCTGCTGCTCAACTCCGTCCTCACCGTCCGCGAGGCCACGCCCGGCTCGCACGCCAACCGCGGCTGGGAGGAGTTCACCGACGCCACCATCCGCGCGCTCGACGCGATGGACTCCCGGGTGGTCTTCCTGCTCTGGGGCGGCTACGCGCGCAAGAAGGCCGCCCTGGTCACCAACCCCCGGCACGTGGTGCTGGAGGCCGGGCACCCCAGCCCGATGAACCCGCGCGGCTTCCTGGGCAGCCGCCCGTTCAGCGCGGCCAACAAGGCGCTCGCCGACGCCGGCCTGCCCACGGTCGACTGGGAGCGCTCCGCCGGCTGACAGCTCCGCACTTTCGCGGTCATCGCGTGGTGACCGTCCGTTGTAGCCTGTGCCTCGAGCGGTCGGCGAGCCGGGAGGCGACGATGGCGGCGACGGTCAGCGAACATCGGTGGCGGGTGGCGCGGACGGCGTTGGCGGACCAGACGGACCGCTTCCTCGACCTGGTCCGCGCCACCCCGCCGGAGACGATGGCCACCGCCCACTGGTCGGTGGCCGACACGCTGGCCCACGTGGGCTCCCTCGCGTGGTACTACGTGTGCCTGGTGGACCCGGAGCATCCACCCCTGCCGGTGCCGGGCCTGCACCGGCAGCTCCCCGACATCACCGTCGACACGGTGGCGGACTTCAACGACGTGCTGCTCCGGCACCTCACCGAGCGCGAGCCGCAGGCCCTGGCCGACCGGCTGCGGGCCGACGTCGGGCAGCTCCTGCTCGCCTGCGAGGACCGGCGCCCCGACGAGACGGTGCCCTGGCTCGGCGGGGCCCGGGTGCCCCTCGCCGGCCTCTGCGCGCACCTGGTCAACGAGCTGCTCATCCACGGTCACGACGTCGCCCGCGCCACCGGGCGGCCGTGGTCGCTCCCCGGCCGGGACGCCGCGCTGTTCATGGAGCTGTTCCTGGCCGGGGTGGTCCGGCACGGCTACGGGCGGCTGATCGACGGCGGCGCGCCGCCGAGCGAACGCCCGGTCGTGGTCGAGTTCCGCTCGGCGTACGCGGACCCGGTCCGGCTCCTGCTGCACCGTGGGCGGATGACGTTCGCCGACCCCGACGCCCGGCCCGACGCCCGGATCGACCACGACCCCGGCACGCTCAACCTGATGATGTTCGGCCGGGTCAGCCGGGCCCGGGCGGTGCTCACCGGCAAGGTGCGCGTCAGCGGGCGGCGTCCCTGGCTGCTGCCGGCCTTCCTGCGGAAGTTCCGCACGCCGAGCTGACCCCCGCCTGCCTGCCGGCCACCGCCCTGCCGGCGGCGGACCCGTCGCCGTAATCCCGGCGGCCGCGGACCCCGTCGGCCGTAGCCCTCCGCCGGCCGCAGGCCCCGTCGGCCGCCGGCCCCGTCGGCCGCCGGCCCCGTCGGCCGCCGGCCGGGGCGTGACCGGGGGTGACGACGGGGGCGACTAGGCTGGCTTACCGTGCTCGTACTGGTGGTGGACAGCTCGACCCCCGCGGTGACCGCGGCGCTGGTGGAGGTCGCGGCGGACGGCGTGGTGACCCGCGCGCACCGCTGCACGGTCGACGCCCGCGCCCACGGCGAGCTGCTCGCGCCGCAGGTCGACGCCGTGCTCGCCGAGGCCGGTGCGCGCCCGGCCGATGTGGGCGCGATCGTCGCCGGGCTCGGCCCCGGCCCGTTCACCGGGCTGCGGGTGGGGCTGGTCACCGCCGCCACCATCGGCCAGGTGCTGGGCGTCCCCACGTACGGTGTCTGCTCGCTGGACGCCATCGGCCACCCGGCGGCCGCCGGCGAGCCGGTGCTGGCGGCGAGCGACGCGCGCCGCCGGGAGATCTACTGGGCGGTCTACGACGGCGCGGGCCAGCGGATCGTCGGGCCGGAGGTGTCCGTGCCGGCGGTCGCCGCCGAGCGCGCCCGCGACCTGGCGGTCACGGCCGCGGTCGGCGACGGCGCGCACCGGTACGCGGACGCGCTCGCCCTGCCCGTGCGGGACGAGCCCCGCTACCCGGACGCGGGCGTGCTGGCGACCCTGGCCGCCGAGCGCATCCGGGCCGGCGCCCCCTCCGAGGCGCTCACCCCGCTCTACCTGCGCCGCCCGGACGCCGTGGCGGCGACCGCCCGCAAGCCGGTCCTGCCGTGAGCGCGAGGAGTGAGCCGGTCTTGCGAGCCCCGCAGTCGCGAACCGAGGTGACGCCGTGAGCGCGAGGAGTGAGCCGGTCTTGCGAGCCCCGCGGTCGCGAACCGAGGTGACGCCATGAGTGTCCACCTGGGGCGGTTCCGGTGGTGGCACGTCGACGAGGTGCTGCCGATCGAGGCGGACCTGTTCGGCGCCGAGCAGTGGTCGGCGGCGATGTTCTGGAACGAGCTGGCCAACGGGCACTTCTACCTGGTCGCCACCGACGACGACGGCGCCGTGCTCGGCTACGCCGGGCTCGCCGTGGCCCCACCCGACGAGGCCTGGGTGCAGAACGTCGCGGTGCGCCGGGACGCCCAGCGGCGCGGCGTCGGCCGGCTCCTGCTGGAGGCGCTGCTGGCCGAGGCCGCCCGGCTCGGCGCCCGCAGCGCCCTGCTGGAGGTCGCGGCGGACAATGCCCCCGCCCAGAAGCTCTACGCGGCGTACGGCTTCGAGCCGATCGGCGTGCGGCGCGGCTACTACCAACCGAGCAACACCGACGCGCTGGTCATGCAGCGCAACGCGGGATGTGAGCGATGACTGACGAACCCCTGATCCTCGGCATCGAGACCTCCTGCGACGAGACCGGGGTCGGCATCGTGCGCGGGCACACCCTGCTGGCCGACGCGCTCGCCTCCAGCGTCGAGCAGCACGCCCGCTTCGGCGGCGTGGTGCCCGAGGTGGCCAGCCGGGCCCACCTGGAGGCCATCGTGCCGACCATGGAGCGGGCCCTGAAGGAGGCGGGGGTGACGCTCGCCGACATCGACGCGATCGCGGTCACCTCCGGCCCAGGGCTGGCCGGCGCGCTGCTGGTCGGGGTGGCCGCCGCGAAGGGCTACGCGATCGCCGCCGAGAAGCCGGTGTACGGGGTCAACCACCTGGCCGCGCACGTCGCCGTGGACACCCTGGAGCACGGCCCGCTGCCCGAGCCGGCGATCGCCCTGCTGGTCTCCGGCGGGCACTCCTCCCTGCTGCGCGTCGACGACCTGGCGCGGGGCGTCACCCCGCTCGGCGCCACCATCGACGACGCGGCCGGCGAGGCGTTCGACAAGGTGGCCCGGCTGCTCGGGCTGCCGTTTCCCGGCGGCCCGTACATCGACCGGGAGGCCCGGGCCGGCGATCCGGGCGCCATCGGTTTCCCGCGCGGCCTGACCGCCGCCAAGGACCTCGCCGCGCACCGCTACGACTTCTCCTTCTCCGGGTTGAAGACGGCGGTGGCCCGGTGGGTCGAGGCGCGGCAGCGCGCCGGCGAGCCGGTGCCGGTCGCCGACGTGGCCGCGTCCTTCCAGGAGGCGGTCTGCGACGTGCTGGTACGCAAGGCGCTGGACGCCTGCCGGACCAACGGCGTCGGGACGCTGGTGATCGGCGGGGGCGTGGCGGCCAACTCCCGGCTGCGGGCGATGGCCGAGGACCGGGCCGCCGCGCACGGCATCCGGGTCCGGGTGCCCCGGCCCGGCCTCTGCACGGACAACGGCGCGATGGTCGCCGCCCTCGGCTCGCACCTGGTCGCCTCGGGAGTCGCGCCGAGCCGGCTGGACCTGCCCGCCGATTCCGCCATGCCGCTGACCACGGTCAGCGTGTGAACCCCGAGGACGGCTGACGTGATCGTGCGGATGTGGGAGGCGCGGGCGGAGCCGTACGGCGCCGCGGACCTCATCACCTGGGTCTGCGACACCGCGCTGCCGGAGTTCGAACACGATCCGATGCACCTGTCCAGCGAGGTGTTCTCCTCCACCGACCACCGGGTGGTGGTCATCTCCAAGTGGCGTAGCAACCCGCGCCCGCTGCCGGAGCCGCCGGCGATGCTGCTGGCCCGCCCGCCGCACTCCTGGGACTTCACCCAGGTCGACCGCTGAGGCCGGGGCGGGCGGCGGCTGCCGCGCCAGGGGCCCTTCGGCGGGCGGGGACGTGAGCTGCGGCACGCCGCGGCGGTAATTGGTTGGCGGAACGGTCGGCCCGCCACCTAGCGTCGGTGGGCCATGCGCTTCCCACCGGCCGGGGACCCCGGCGTACCCGACGTCCGCTCGGCGACCCGCTACCTCGTGTGGCTGGCCGGGCGGCACAAGGCGCTGCTCACCGCCGGCATCCTGCTGGGCGTCGTGTGGATGGTCGCCCAGGCGCTGGTGCCGGCGGCCGTCGGCCGGGCCGTCGACGGGCTCACGCGCCGGGACGAGGACGCGCTGCTCACCTGGGGGCTGGCGCTGCTCGGGCTGGGCGTGCTCCAGGCCGTCGCGGGGATCCTGCGGCACCGGTGCGCGCTGCACAACTTCCTCGGCGGGGCGTACCGCACCGTGCAGCTGACCGTGGGCGCGGCCAACCGGCTCGGCGCCGCGCTGCCCCGCCGGGTCTCCGCCGGCGAGGTGGTGAGCATCGGTACGGCCGACATCAGCCAGATCGGCTCGGCCATCGACATCACCGCCCGGGGCGCCGGCGCGGTCGTGGCGATCGTGACCGTCGGGGTGATCCTGCTCGGCGCCTCGGTGCCGCTCGGGCTGGTCGTGGTGCTCGGCGTGCCGCTGCTGATGGCGGTCGTCGGGCTGCTCATCCGGCCCCTGCACCGGCAGCAGCAGGCGTACCGGGACTCGGAGGGGGCCCTGACCGCCCGGGCCGGTGACATCGTCTCCGGGCTGCGGGTGCTGCGCGGCGTCGGCGGCGAGCCGGTGCTCTCCGCCCGCTACCGGACGCGGTCGCAGGCCCTGCGCGCCGACGGCCTGCGGGTGGCCCGGATCGAGTCGCTGCTGGAGGCGGCCCAGGTGCTGCTCCCGGGGGCGTTCCTGGTGCTGGTGACCTGGCTCGGCGCCCGGTTCGCGCTGCGCGGCGAGATCAGCGCCGGTCAGCTCGTGGCGTTCTACGGCTACACCGCGTTCCTGGTCAGCCCGCTGCGGCAGCTCACCGAGGCGGTGGACAAGCTGACCCGGGGGCACGTCGCCGCCCGGCGGGTGGTGCGGCTGCTGCGGCTCACCCCGGAACTGCTCGACCCGGCCCGCCCGGCCACCCTGCCGAACGGCCCCGGCGAGCTGGCCGACGCGGCCTCCGGCGTGACGGTGCGACCGGGCCGGTTCACCGCGCTCGCCGCGACCGCGCCCGAGGACGCGGCGGCGATCGTGGACCGCCTCGGCCGGTACGTCGACTCGGACGCGACGCTGCACGGCGTACCGCTGCGGGAGGCGGCGCTGGCGACGGTGCGGGAGCGGATCCTGGTGGCCGACAACGACGCGCACCTCTTCACCGGCCCGCTGCGCGCGGAGCTGGACCCGCACGACCGGGCCGACGACGCGACGATCACGGCGGCGCTGACGGCGGCGAGCGCGACCGACATCGTCGAGGCCCTGCCGGAAGGGCTGGACAGCGCGGTCGCCGAGCGCGGTCGGGAGTTCTCCGGCGGCCAGCAGCAGCGGCTGCGGCTGGCCCGGGCGCTGGTCGCCGACCCGGAGATCCTGCTGTTGGTCGAGCCGACCAGCGCCGTGGACGCGCACACCGAGGCCCGCATCGCGGACCGCCTCGGCGCGGCCCGGCGGGGCCGCACCACCCTGGTCTGCACCACCAGCCCGCTCGTGCTGCACCGCGCCGACCACGTGATCTTCGTGGAGGACGGCAAGGTGGTGGCCGAGGGATCGCACACCGCACTGCTCGACGGCGAGCCGCGCTACCGGGCGACCGTCAGCCGGGGGGAGGACTGATGGCCACCGCCCTGCCGGTCGCCGACGGGCGCCAGGTGCGCCGCTACGCCCGCAGGCTGGCCCGCCGGCACCCGAGGGCGCTCGGGGTGGCGCTCGGCCTGCACGCGCTGGCCGCCGCGGCCGGCCTGGTCGCGCCGTGGCTGCTCGGCGACCTGGTCGAGGGGATCTCCCGCGGCACGTCCGGCGTCACCGTCGACCGGATCGCCCTGCTGATCGCCGGGTTCGTGCTGGTGCAGTCGGTGCTGGTCCGGTTCGCCCACCTGGCCTCGGCCCGGCTCGGCGAGCGGGTGCTGGCCGAGCTGCGCGAGGAGTTCGTCGACCGGATCCTGGCGCTGCCGCTGGCCACCGTGGAGCGGGCCGGCACGGGCGACCTGCTCACCAGGACGTCCCGGGACGTCTCCGCGCTGTCGCGGACGGTCCGGTTCGCGGTGCCGGAGACGCTGATCGCGGTCGTCACCGGCTGCTTCATCGTCGGCGCGCTGCTCCTGGTCGACCCGCTCTTCGCGCTGCCCTGCCTGCTCGCGGTGCCGCTGCTGTGGGCCGGCACCCGCTGGTACCTGCGCCGCGCCCCGGACGGCTACCTGCGGGAGAACGCCGCCTACTCCGACATCACCGACGGCATCAGCGAGACCGTCGAGGGTTCGCGGACCACGGAGGCGCTGCGGCAGCAGGCGCGCCGCCGGGCCCGCACCGACGCCGACATCCGCCGGTCGTACGCGGCCGAGCGCTACACCCTGCGGCTGCGCACGGTGTTCTTCCCGATCGCCGAGATCGGCTACGTGCTGCCGGTGGTGGCGACGCTGATCATCGGCGGCTGGTTCTACCTGAAGGGCTGGGTGAGCCTCGGCGAGGTCACCGCCGCCACGCTCTACGTGCAGCAGTTGATCGATCCGGTCGACCGGCTGCTCTCCTGGCTGGACGAGCTGCAGGTCGGCGGGGCCTCGATGGCCCGCCTGCTCGGGGTGGCCGACGCCGGCCCGCCGGCCGGAGCCCCGACCCCGCCCGCCGCGGGCGCCCAGGGCCCGGCCGATCCTGCGGCCGCAGGGGACCGTCGGCTCGCCGCCCGGGACGTCCGGTACGCCTACCGGGAGGGCCGGGACGTGCTGCACGGGGTGACCCTGGTGCCGGAGCCGGGGGAGAAGCTGGCCATGGTGGGCCCCTCGGGCGCCGGCAAGTCCACCCTCGGCCGGCTGCTCGCCGGGGTGCACGCGCCCCGCACCGGTTCGGTCACCGTGGGCGGTCGGCGGCTCGACGAGCTGCCCCTGGCGGAGCTGCGGACGCACGTCGCCCTGGTCACCCAGGAGCACCACGTCTTCATCGGCACGCTGCGGGAGAACGTGGCGATGGTGCGACCGGGTGCCGACGAGTCGGCCGTCCGGGCTGCGCTGGCCGCCGTCGACGCGCTGGACTGGGCCGACGGGCTGCCGGACGGGCTGGACACGGTGGTCGGCGCCGGCGGGCACCCGCTGTCGCCCGCCCAGGCGCAGCAGCTGGCGCTGGCCCGGCTGGTGCTGGCCGATCCGCACACCCTGGTGCTGGACGAGGCCACCTCGCTGATCGACCCCCGCGCCGCCCGGCACCTGGAACGGTCCCTCGCGGCCGTCCTCCAGGGCCGTACGGTCGTGGCCATCGCGCACCGCCTCTTCTCGGCGCACGACGCCGACCGGGTGGCGGTGGTGGAGGACGGACGGATCTCCGAGATCGGTTCGCACGACGAGCTGGTCGCGGCCGACGGCTCCTACGCCGCCCTCTGGCGCTCCTGGCACGGCACCGCCGGCTCCTGACCCGCCGCGCGGCGTCGCCCTGAGGGCTTGCCGTCGGACGCTGGCGGGCAGGGGTGCCTGTTTCCGGGTTCGAGGCTGCCGCGTCCGACCGCCGTACCACGATGGTGGGGCGGCAGGCGACCGGCGTGCCCGTCACCGCGGCGCCGGCCGGTGACGGGGGTGCGGCGTGGGCGGTCTCGAACTGATCGTGGTGCTGGGCGTCACGGTGCTGGTCGGCACCACCCTCGGCGGACGGTACAGCGTGGCGCCCCCGGTCCTGCTGATCACGATGGGCGCGCTGCTCGCGCTCCTGCCGCCGCTGTCCCACGTGGTGCTGGAGCCCGACGTGGTGCTGCTGCTGTTCCTGCCGGCGATCCTCTACAAGGAGAGCATCACCACCAGCCTGCGCGAGATCCGCACCAACCTTCTCGCGATCGCGCTGCTCGCGGTGGGGCTGGTGGTGGCGACGATGGTCGCGGTGTCACTCGTCGTGCAGCGGTTCGGCGTCGACCCGGCCGCCGCCTGGGTGCTCGGCGCGGTGCTCGCGCCGACCGACGCCGCGGCGGTCGCCGGCCTGGCGAAGCGGATGCCGCGCCGGATCCTGACCACCCTGCACGCGGAGAGCCTGATCAACGACGGCACCGCGCTGGTGCTCTTCTCCGTCGGGGTGGGCCTGATCGTGGGCGGCACCGAGCCGGGGTTGCTCGGGCTGAGCGAGCGGTTCGTCCTCGCGTCGGTCGGCGGCGTCGCCGCCGGCCTGCTGGTCGGCGGGGCGGTGATCCTGGTCCGGCGACGGCTCGACGACCCGCTGCGCGAGGGCGCGTTGAGCGTCCTCACGCCGTTCGTCGCCTTCCTTCTCGCCGAGCTGGTGCACGCCAGCGGCGTCCTGGCGGTGGTGGTCGCGGGCCTCATGCTGTCGTACGCCGCCCCCCGGGTCATCCGGGCCCGCTCCCGGGTGCTGGCGTACGGCTTCTGGGACCTCGCCACGTTCCTGATCAACGGCGGGCTCTTCGTGCTCCTCGGGATGCAGATCCCGCGCGCCCTGCGCGGGGTGACCAGCCTGTCGGTGATGCGGGCGGTGGTCATCGCGGTGGTGGTGACCGGCGTGGTCGTGCTGACCCGGATGCTCTGGATCCACCTGGCGGCGTTCGCCTTCCTGGTCGTCGACCGCCGGGCGGCGCAGCAGGACGAGCGGGTCAACTGGCGGGTGCGGACGGCGGCCGGGTGGGCGGGGTTCCGGGGCGCCGTCTCCCTCGCGGCGGCCCTCGCGGTGCCCGTGACCACGCCCACCGGCACCCCCGTGCGCGAGCGTGACCTGATCATCTTCGCCACCGCCGTGGTCATCCTGCTGACGATGCTGATCCAGGGCACCACGCTGCCCGCCGTCGTCGGGTGGGCGGGCCTGGTCGGCGACACCCGGCGGGTCGGCGAGCTGCGGCTGGCCCGGATGCGCGCCACCGAGGCCGCGCTGGCGGTGCTGCCCGAGGTCGCCGAACGGATCGGCGCCGCGCCGGAGGCGGTGGACCGGATCCGGGCGGACTACGAGCAGCACCTCGACGACGTCCGCTCCACCGACGAGGGCCGGTCGGCGGAGCGGGCCCGGGAACTCGACCGGCGGCTGCGGCTCGCCGTGCTCGAACACAAGCGCCGCGAGATCACCAGGCTGCGGGACACGAACGAGATCGACGACATCGTCCTGCGGGAGTTGCAGGCCGTCCTCGACATCGAGGAGATCCGGCTGCTGGGCCCGGAACTCAACGAGTGACGGCCCCGGCCGCCGTGCCGGGCGCGCGGGGGTCAGCCGTGCGGGCGGGCGGCCGTGCCGGGCGGGCGGCCGGCCGTGCCGCGTGTGCGGGCGGACGGACGTGCCGGGCGTGCGCGGGCGGCCGGACGTGGCCGGTGCGCGGGGCGGGCGTACGGGCGGCCGTGCCGCGTGTGCCGGCGTGCCGAGGGCTGCCGGGACTCGGGGCGATCGCTGAACAAACGCCCGCCGCCGATACTCTCGGTGACGATGCTGGCGGGAAAGCGGCGGCGTCACACACGGTAGTCATGTCTGTCCGGCTTTCCGCCGGCGTCGCCCTCGTTTTCAGCGCCAAGCCGGCTGACCAGCGGTTTCGTCTCGCGGTCGCTGGGCCAGCGGATTCTCCTCCCCGGCACTTTGCTCTGCAGCCGCCGACGCACCAGCCACCGTCCGTAGCCGGTGCGTGGATGGCTGCAGAGCAAAGGGGCCGAGACGAGTGACCGGTGGCGGTGGCTGACAGCCCTCGATTATCACCCAGAGTCACGCCGACGACCGACGACCGACGACCGACGACCGACGGCGGGCCGCAGGCGGCGGGCGGTGGGCGGCCCGACCGTGAGCCGCCCACCGATCGGCTCAGCGGCCCGGTCCCCGCGCCTGCCCACGGTCGGCGCCCGACGAGGGCGGGACCGGTCAGCCGGCGTCGAGGGGGTCGGCGAGCAGGCGTTCGAAGGCCAGCTCGGCGGCGCCGATCAGCGCCGCGTCGTCGCCGAGTTTCGGGGTACGCAGCCGCACGTGCTCCAGGCACGCCGGCAGGGCGACCGAGTTGAGCCGGCTGCGCACCTGGGCCGCCGCCGCGAGGTAGAGGTCCCGCATGCCGCCGCCGAAGATGACCATCTCCGGGTTGAAGATGTTGACCAGGTTGGCCACCCCGAAGCCGAGCCAGTCGCCGGCCTGGCGTACCGCCGTCTGCGCCCGCAGGTCGCCCCGGTCGGCGGCGTCGAAGACGGCCAGCAGCGCGTCGCGGCCCCGCGCGTCGGAGCGGCCGGCCGCGCGCAGCAGCGCGTACTCGCCGATCTCGGTCTCCCAGCAGCCCCGGGAGCCGCACTCGCAGGGCGCGCCGTCCCGGACGACCACCATGTGGCCGACCTCGCCGCCGTAGCCGCCGTGCCCGGTCAGCCGGCGCCCGCCGGCGATGATGCCGGCGCCGACGCCCACGTCCCCGTACAGGTAGATGACGTTGTCGCAGCCGGCCGCCGCGCCCCGGGCGTGCTCGGCGAAGGCCGCCACGTCGGCCACGTTGCCGACCGTGACCGGCACGCCGCAGCCCAGCTCGGCGCCGAGCGCCGCGCCGATCGGCTCGTCGACCCACCCGGTGGTCGGGCCCAGCCGGACCAGCCCGTCGGCGCGCCGGACCATGCCGCAGACCGCGACGCCCGCGCCGACGCAGACGGCGTCGGTCGGCGCGCTCTGCTGCATCTCCTTGACCGCCCCGGCCAGCAGCGGGGCGGCCTCCGCGGCGGTCAGGCCCCGGGGGCGGTCCAGCTCCCGGCGGTCGAGCACCGCCCCGCCGAGACCGACCCGCGCGGCCCGCAGCCGGTCCACCTCGATGCTGTACGCGTACGCGTGCACCCGGTCCGACTCGGGCCGGACGACCAGCGACGGTCGCCCGGCCCGGCCGGTCTCCTTCGGCGTCCCCTCGCTGACCAGCCCGGCGCCGGCCAGGTCGGCGGTCAGCGCGCCGATGGTGCTGCGGTTGAGGCCCAGCGTGGTGGTGAGCTCGGCACGGGTGGTCGCCCCGTGCAGGTGCACGTAGCGCAGCAACGCGCCCAGGTTCTGCCGACGGATCTCGTCCTGGCTGGGTCCTGTGCGCATCGCTGTCGTCACTTCCGGTGCCGCGCGGTCAACGGTTGCCGGTGGAGGTGGAACGCCGGCGGGAGAACGCGTCCACGCTCGCGGCGAGCAGCAGCACCACGCCGGTGACCACGTACTTCACCCCCGAGCTGTATTCCATCAGGCCCATCCCGTTGTCGATGACCGCGACGACCGCGCCACCGAGGACGGCGTCGAGCACCCGGCCCTTGCCGCCGAAGAGGCTGGTGCCCCCGATGACCGCCGCGCCGACCGCGTAGAGCAGTACGTCACTGCCGCCCGTGTTGGGGTCCACCGAGTTGGCCCGGCTGGCGGCGACGATGCCACCGACGGCCGCCATCGAGGAGCAGATGACGAAGACCGAGATGCGGATGCGGTCCACGTTGATGCCGGCCCGGCGCGCCGCCTCCTTGTTGCCGCCCACAGCGTAGACGTGCCGGCCGTAGGTGGTGCGCTGGAGCACGAAGGTCCAGAAGACCAGCAGCGCCGCGATGATCGGCACCACGATCGGCACGCCCTTGAGCGAACTGACCACGACGTTGCGGCTGCGCTCCAGGTTGAGGATGAAGACCGCGAGGCCGAGGACGAGCGCCAGCCCGCCGATGCGGGCGAGGACCACCGCGATCGGGTCGGTCACCAGGCCCCGGGCGGCCCGCGTACGGTGCCGGAGCAGTTGCACGGCCGCGTAACCGGCGACCGCCACCGCGGTCAGCAGCCAACCCAGGACGGGCGGGAGGTTGCGGTTGGCGATGGCCACCAGCACCTCGTCGCGGACCGGGATGTTGGCGCCCTCCTCCATCAGCATCAGCACGATGCCCTGGAAGGCGAGGAACCCGGCGAGGGTCACCACGAAGGACGGGATGCCGATCTTCGCGACCAGGAAGCCGAGAGTGGTGCCGATCACCATGCCGGTGACGATCGCGGCGAGCACGGCCACGTACCACGGGTAGCCGAGGACGGTGACGACGTTGGCGAGGATGGCGGCGCAGACGCCGCTGGCGAAGCCGGCGGAGAGGTCGATCTCGCCGAGCAGCAGGACGAATACCAGCCCCATCGCGATAAGCGTGACCGCGGCGCCCTGGGTGAAGAGGTTGGCGAAGTTGCCGGCGCTGAGGAACGTCGGCTGCATGATCGAGAAGACCGTGCAGAGCACGACCAGACCGAGCACGGCGGGCAGCGCCCCGATGTCGCCGCCGCGGACCCGGCTGACGTAGTTGCGGACGTGACTGCCGAGGGTGGGCGGCGGTGTGACGGCCGCCGGGCCGTCCTTGTGCACGACGGTGGTGATCATCGGACGCCTCCTGAGTTGCTGTCGGCCGGCTCCGCGCCGTGCCCGTTGCCGCCGTTGGCCGGCTCGGTGGCGAGCCCGAGCCCGCCGGAGCGGCCGGCGGTGATCAGCTCGACCACCTGCGAGTGGGTGATGTCGGTGGTCTTCACCTGGGCGACCATCTGGCCGAGGTAGAGAGCGGCGATCCGGTCGGAGACGGCGAAGACGTCGTTCATGTTGTGCGAGATGAGCACCACGGCGAGGCCGTTGTCGGCGAGCCGGCGGACCAGTTCGAGCACCTGGGCGGTCTGCGCGACGCCGAGCGCGGCGGTCGGCTCGTCGAGGATGACGAGCCTGCTGTTCCAGAGCACGGCCTTGGCGATCGCCACGGTCTGGCGCTGGCCGCCGGAGAGGCTGGAGACGTGCTGCCGCAGCGACTTCACGGTCCGCACGCTCAGCCCGGCGAGGGTGTCGGCGGCCATCTGCTCCATGGTCGGCTCGTCGAGCACGATGCCGCTGCGCTTCTCCCGGCCGAGGAACATGTTCTGCACGATGTCGAGGTTGTCGCAGAGCGCGAGGTCCTGGTAGACGACCTCGATGCCGAGCGCGGCGGCGTCGCGGGGGCTGTTGATGGTCACCGGCCGGCCGTCGAAGCGGAACTCGCCGGCGTCGGTGGGGTAGATGCCGCTGATGCACTTGACGAGGGTCGACTTGCCGGCGCCGTTGTCGCCGACCAGCGCGGTCACCTCGCCCGGGTGGGCGGAGAAGGCGACGTCGCGCAGGACCTGGACGGGACCGAAGCTCTTGTCGATCCCGCGTAGTTCCAGCAGGGGGGTTGCGGACACGGGGGGTCTCCTTCAGGTGGAGGGGAGGTCTCGGATCCCGTCCGGCGCGAACCGCCGCCCGGCACAGGGTCCGTGCCGGGCGGCGTGCGCGTGGAATCGGGTACGGGTCAGCTGATGCCGGCGTCGGCGCAGAGCTTGGCGTACGCCCCGGCGCAGACCTCGTCCTTGGTGACGAAGCCGTCGGCGATGACGTCCTTGACGTTCTCCTTGAAGATCAGCTTCGGGGTCAGCAGCACCGCCGGGACGTCCCGGCCGTTCTGCGGGTCCTTGACCGTCTGACCGGTCTCCTTCTTCTCGCCCTTGGCCACCGCGATGGCCAGGTCCGAGGCGGCCTTCGCCTCCTCCTTGATCGCCTTGTAGACGGTCATGCACTGGTCACCGGCGAGGATGTTCTGCAGGCCCTGCGGGGTGGCGTCCTGGCCGGTCACCGGGACCTTGCCGTTGAGCTTGTTCTTCTTCAGCACCGAGATGGCCGCGTTGCCGAGGCCGTCGTTGGCGGCGAGCACGCCGTCGATCTTGCCGCCGGTCTGGGTCAGCATCTGTTCGAAGATCGTGGCGGCCTGGGTGTTGTCCCACTCCGGAACGTTCTGGTCCGGGCCCTTGGTGTACTCCTTCGAGTCGAACTTCGGCTTGAGCACCGAGTCGTACCCGTTCTTGAACAGCGTGGCGTTGTTGTCGGTCGGGGAGCCGTTGAGGTAGGCCACGACCGGGTTCTTGGCGCCCTTGTCGGTCAGGCACTTGCTCAGGCCCTCGCCCTGGAGCTTGCCGACGACCTCGTTGTCGAAGCTGACGTAGTAGGTGGCCGAGCCGCCCAGCGTGAGCCGGTCGTAGTCGATGGTCGCCACACCCTGGGACTTGGCCTTGTCGAGCACGGCCTTGCCGGTGCCGGAGTCCAGGTTGACGATCATCAGGGCGGTGACGCCCTTGGTGATCATCTGGTCGGCGATGGTCTGGAACGCCGTCTTGTCGCCCTGGGCGTTCTGGATGTCGTAGTCGACGCCGGCGGCCTTGAACGCCTCCTCCAGGAACTTGCGGTCCGCGCCCTCCCAGCGGGCGGAGGACTTGCTGTCCGGCAGGATCACGCCGATCTTCGGCTTCTTCTCGGTGGAGCCGCCGGCCTCGGAACCGGAGTCGTCGCCGCAGGCGGTCAGGCCGCCGGTGGCCAGCAGGCCCACGGCGGCGAAGGTGAGGAAGCCCTTGCGCATCAGCAGGGTCCTTTCGGGGGTGGGGGATGATGTTGGTTTGTTGTGTCCGGCAACGTATTCCGCTTCGCGCCGTGGGCACAAGAGCGCCGAGGTCGCGAGTTTGTTGTCGGCAGTAACAATTCAGCAACGTCCCTGACACCCGGCCGTCGGCCGCGAGGGAGCGCTCTCTGGGCGTGGGCGGGAGCGGTGCAGCTCAGCGGGCGGAGAGCGGGGCCGTGGCCGCCCCGGTGAGCGTCACCAGATCCTGTGGGGCGAGCTGGAGCTGGAGGCCGCGCCGCCCCGCCGAGACGTAGACGGTGGGATGGCCGAGCGCCGACGAGTCGAGCACGGTGGGCAGCCGCCGACGTTGGCCCAGCGGGCTGATCCCGCCGCGCACGTACCCGGTCGCCCGCTCGGCCGCCGCCCGGTCGGCCATCGCGGCCCGCTTGCCGCCGACCGCCGCGGCGAGCGCCTTGAGGTCCAGCTCGCCGGTGACCGGCACGACCGCCACCGTCAGCGCGCCGTCGACCTCGGCGACCAGCGACTTGAACACCCGCTCCGGCGGCACCCCCAGCGCCGCCGCGACCAGCGCGCCGTAGTTCGGCGCGTCCGGGGAGACGTCGTACGGATGGGTGCTGTGGGCGATCTTCCGCTTCGTCAGCAGCGCGGTCGCCGGAGTGCCCTGTCCCGCCATGACCGTCAAGCTAACCCGGCCCCGCGCGACCCGCGAGGCGAAAAGGGCCGGACGGCCGACGCCGGCGCGCAACGGTCCCGCGCGCTACCCGAGGGGTCGGCAGAGCAGCACCGTCGGCGCCCCGGCGACCCGGGTCAGCACCAGGCTGGCCGCCTCGCCCCCGGCCAGCCGCAGGTCCCGCCGGAGCTGCTCCGGCTCCAGCGCGGACCCGCGCTTGAGGATCTCCACCCGCCCGACGCGGCGCTCCCGCAGCAGCGCCCGCAGCCGCTTGAGCGAGAACGGCAGCACGTCGGTGACCTCCAGGCAACGGGCGAACGGCGTCGGCACGGGGGCGTCCGCGTGGAGGTAGGCGATGCTCGGGTCGGCCAGCGTCGCGCCCAGGGTGTCGGCCAGCTCCGCGACCAGGTGCGCGCGGACCACCGCGGGGTCCGGGTCGTACAGGAAGCGGCGCGTCGGGCCGACGGGGGCCTCGGCGTCGCCGGAGCCGGTCAACTGATGGCAGCCGCCGGAGCCGGTCGGGTCCCCGGCGTGGCCGGAGGCGTCGCCCGGGGGCGCTTCCCTGCCCCGCAGCACGGTGGCCCGACGGGGCACCTGCGCCAGCTCGCCGCACCACAGGGCCGCCTCGACCAGGTCGCCGTCGACGCTCACCCACTCCGCCTCGGCACCCGCCGGAATCAGCGCGTGGTCGATGCCGGGCGCCACCTTCACGACGGTGTGCGGCACCCGCTCGGCCAGCGCGACCACGAAGTCCCAGGGCGGCGAGTAGGCGTTCGGGTCGAAGATGCGCCGCCCGGTGCCCGCCCTGCGGCGCGCCGGGTCGCAGAACACCCCGTCGACCCGGCTCACGTCGAACGCCGTGGCGTCGCCGCACTCCACCGTGAACAGTTCGGCCAGCCCGGCCGCCTCGGCGTTCGCGGCGGCCATCGCGGCGGTCACCGGGTCGGCCTCCACGCCGTACACCCGGATGCCGGCGCGGGCGGCGGCGAGCGCGTCCGCGCCGAGGCCACAACCGAGGTCGGCGAGGGTGCGTACCCCGGCGGCCCGCAGCCGGTCGGCCCGCCGCGCCGCGACGACGCCGCGCGTGGCCTGCTCCAGCCCGGCCCGGGTGAGGAACATCCCGGCCGCCGCCGGCCCGAACTTGCCGACCGCCCGGCGCCGCAGCTCGGCCTGGGTGAGCGCGGCCGACGCCAGCCCGGCCGGCAGTCCGGCCGAGCGGAGCGCGGCCGCCGCGGTCAGCGGGTCGCCACCGGCCACCCGCGCGGCCGCGTCGAGCGCGGCCGACCCCTCGGGCGTACGCAGGGCGGCGAGCTGGTCGAGATCCACCCGGTCATTGTGGTCCGCGGACCCGACGCGCCGGGCGGCGGGTTGGCACTCTCCTTGACGGAGTGCTAGCCGAGGAATAACCTGCGATTAGCACTCTCGCCCTGAGGGTGCCAGCTTCCGGGCCTCGTGGCCCGGGCGCTGAACGCCAGGCGGACCGGCACCCGCGACGACGGCCCCGCCCGGTGGCATGTGGCAGATTGACGCCGGTCGGCTCGCCGACCGGTAACGAAACCAGTACCCCAGGAGGGTATGCCCGTGACTACCGCGACCAAGGTTGCGATCAAGCCGCTCGAGGACCGCATCGTGGTCCAGGCGAACGAGGCCGAGACCACCACCGCCTCCGGCATCGTGATCCCCGACACCGCCAAGGAGAAGCCGCAGGAGGGCACCGTCCTCGCTGTCGGCCCGGGCCGGATCGACGACAAGGGCAACCGCGTGCCGGTCGACGTGAAGGTCGGCGACACCGTCCTCTACTCGAAGTACGGCGGCACCGAGGTCAAGTACGCCGGCGAGGAGTACCTGGTGCTCTCCGCCCGCGACGTCCTCGCGGTCATCGAGAAGTAAGCAACCGATCAGTGTCGTGGCCCCGGTCCGGCTCGCCGGGCCGGGGCGACGTCGCTTCGAAGGGACATTCATGGCGAAGATCCTGAGCTTCTCGGACGACGCCCGGCACCTGCTCGAGCACGGTGTCAACGCCCTCGCGGACGCGGTCAAGGTCACCCTCGGCCCGCGCGGGCGCAACGTCGTCCTGGACAAGAAGTTCGGTGTGCCCACGATCACCAACGACGGCGTGACCATCGCCAAGGAGATCGAGCTCACCAACCCCTACGAGAACCTCGGTGCGCAGCTGGTCAAGGAGGTGGCGACCAAGACCAACGACGTCGCCGGCGACGGGACCACCACCGCCACCGTGCTGGCCCAGGCGATGGTCCGCGAGGGCCTGCGCAACGTGACGGCCGGCGCCAACCCGGCCGGCCTCAAGCGGGGCATCGACGCGGCGGCCGCCAAGGTCTCCGAGGCGCTGCTCGGCCGCGCGGTCGAGGTCGCCGACAAGAAGTCGATCGCGCACGTCGCGACGATCTCCGCGCAGGACGCCACGATCGGCGAGCTGATCGCCGAGGCGATGGAGAAGGTCGGCCGCGACGGCGTCATCACCGTCGAGGAGGGCTCCGCCCTGCACACCGAGCTGGACGTGACCGAGGGTCTCCAGTTCGACAAGGGCTTCATCTCGCCCAACTTCGTCACCGACATGGAGTCGCAGGAGTCGGTCCTGGAGGACCCGTACATCCTGATCACGACCCAGAAGATCTCGGCGATCGAGGAGCTGCTGCCGCTGCTGGAGAAGGTCCTCCAGAACAGCAAGCCGCTGCTGATCATCGCCGAGGACGTCGACGGCCAGGCGCTGTCGACGCTGGTGGTCAACTCGATCCGCAAGACCCTCAAGGTCTGCGCGGTGAAGGCCCCCGGCTTCGGCGACCGGCGCAAGGCGATGCTCCAGGACATGGCGATCCTCACCGGCGCCGAGCTGGTCGCGCCCGAGCTGGGCTACAAGCTCGACCAGGTGGGCCTGGAGGTGCTCGGCACCGCCCGGCGCGTGGTGGTCGACAAGGAGAACACCACGGTCGTCGACGGCGGCGGCAAGTCCAGCGAGGTCGCCGACCGGGTCGCGCAGATCCGCAAGGAGATCGAGGCCTCGGACTCCGACTGGGACCGGGAGAAGCTCGCCGAGCGGCTGGCCAAGCTCTCCGGCGGCATCGCGGTCATCAAGGTCGGCGCCGCGACCGAGGTCGAGATGAAGGAGCGCAAGCACCGCATCGAGGACGCGATCGCCGCGACCAAGGCCGCGGTCGAGGAGGGCACCGTCCCCGGCGGCGGCGCCGCCCTGGTGCAGATCCTGCCGGCGCTCGACGACGACCTGGGCTTCACCGGTGACGAGAAGGTCGGCGTCTCGATCGTGCGCAAGGCGCTGGTCGAGCCGCTGCGCTGGATCGCGCAGAACGCCGGCCACGACGGCTACGTCGTCGTGAACAAGGTCGCCGGCAAGGAGTGGGGCCACGGCCTCGACGCCGCCACCGGCGAGTACGTCGACCTGGCGAAGGCCGGCATCCTCGACCCGGTGAAGGTGACCCGCAACGCGGTCACCAACGCCGCGTCGATCGCCGGCCTGCTGCTCACCACGGAGAGCCTCGTGGTGGAGAAGCCGGAGAAGGCCGAGCCGGCCGCCGCCGGTGGTCACGGCCACAGCCACGGCCACGGCCACCAGCACGGCCCGGGCTTCTGACCCTCGCCGTACGCCCCGACGCCTTTCCGGGCGCCGGCGCGACTACCGGCCGGCCGGCGCATCGGAAACACTGGCCCGATGAGCAGCACGACGCGCGGCTACGCCGCCCTGGCCGGGGTCACCGCCGCGGCGGTGGCGATCGGCTCCGCCGAACTGGTGGCGGTGCTGACCGGCCCCCGTTCGGCGCCGCTGGTGGCCGTCGGAGGGCTCGTGGTCGACACGGTGCCCGAGCCGCTCAAGAAGCTCGGCATCGCCCTCTTCGGCACGTACGACAAGATCGCGCTGCTGGTCGGGACGGGCCTGCTGCTCGCCGCCTTCGCCGCGCTGCTCGGCGTGCTGTCGCTGCGCCGGTTGGCGATCGGCCTCGCCGGCATCGCGGCCTTCGCCGCCCTGGGTGTGGCAGCCGCCGTGACCCGGGCCGGCGCCGGCCCCACCGACGCGCTGCCCTCGCTGGTCGGCGCCGGGCTCGGGGCGGCGGTGCTCTGGGCCTTCGTCGCCGGCCCGCTCGAACTCGACCCGTGGCCCTGGACCCCGCCCACGCCACCGCCCGCCCGACGGACCGCGTCGCCGGCCGCCGAGGCGCCCACGTCGCCGGTCGCCGAGGCGTCGCCGCAGCCGCTCGCCGAAGCGCCCACGTCGCCGGCCGTCGCAGCGACCCCGCAGCCGTTGGAGTCCAGCGACCCGGCGTCGCGGCGCCGGTTCCTGACCGGGGCCGGACTCCTGGTCGGCGCGGCGGGGGTGGCCGGGCTCGGCGGTCGCTGGCTCGCCGGCCGGCGGGGGGTGTCGGCGGCCCGGGAGGCGGTCGTGCTGCCCGCGCCGGCGGCGCCCGCGCCGGCGGTGCCGGCCGGGGCGGACCTGTCGCTGACCCAGCTCGCCCCGTACGTCACGCCGAATTTCGGCTTCTACCGGATCGACACCGCGCTGGTGGTGCCCCAGGTGGACCCGGAGACCTGGCGGCTGCGCATCCACGGCCGGGTGCGCAACGAGATCGAGCTGAGCCTCGCCGACCTGCTCGCCCGCCCGATGGTCGAGCGGTACGTCACCCTCGCCTGCGTCTCCAACGAGGTGGGCGGGGACCTCGTCGGCAACGCGCGCTGGCTGGGCGTGCCGATCCGGGAGCTGCTCGACGAGGCCGGGCCGGAGGACGGCGCCGACCAGGTCGTCGGCCGCTCGGTGGACGGGTGGACCTGCGGCACGCCGACCGCCGTGCTCCGGGACGGGCGGGACGCGCTGCTGGCGGTGGGGATGAACGGCGAGCCGCTGCCCGTGGAGCACGGCTTCCCCGCGCGGATGGTGGTGCCCGGCCTCTACGGGTACGTGTCGGCCTGCAAGTGGGTGACCGAGCTGGAGCTGACCAGCTTCGCGGACTTCGACGCGTACTGGGTGCCGCGCGGCTGGTCGGCGCAGGGGCCGGTGAAGACCCAGTCGCGGATCGACACGCCCCGCCCGCGCAACCGGCTCACCGCCGGCGCCGTGACGGTGGCCGGGGTGGCCTGGGCGCAGCACCGCGGCATCCGCCGCGTCGAGGTACGCGTCGACGACGGGCCGTGGCGCGAGGCGGAGCTGGCCGCGGTGGTCTCGGTGGACACCTGGGTGCAGTGGTCCTGGCGGTGGGACGCCACCCCGGGCGAGCACACCCTCTCCGTCCGGGCGACCGACGCCACCGGCGAGACGCAGACCGGGCGACGGCAGGCGGTCGCCCCGGACGGCGCCACCGGCTGGCACCGCGTCACCGTGACGGTGCGCTGAATGCCCCTACCGCGTTGCAGGGAGCGGTGCCACGCCCGGGAACGCCGCGACGCCGCGTCCCCGGGCGGGGACGCGGCGTCGGTGTGGTCTTCGAGGGCGGCCGGCTCAGGCGATCTTGCGCTGGGCGGGGACGGTCGACCGGTGCGGCTGGCCCAGGCGGGCCTCCAGGCGAGCCACGTCGACCCGGCTCTGGCGGCGGTCGGCGAGGTCCTCCCAGCCGACGGCGAGCAGCCGCAGCCGCTCCGACTCGCTGAATCCGCCCCACACGCCGTACGGCTCGCGGACGGCCAGGGCGTGGGCGGCGCACTCGGCCCGGACCGGGCAGGCGCGGCAGACGGCCTTGGCGCCGGACTCCCGGCGCAGGCGGGACGAGCCGCGCTCGCCGTCCGGGTGGAAGAACTGCGCGCTGTCCCGGCCCCGGCAGGCACCGAGCCGCTGCCAGTCCCAGAGGTCGACGATGGGTCCGGGCAGTCTGCGTACGTTCGACATCAGCACCCCTCCTCCCGCGCGGCACCGCGCAGATCCTGGTGAATCGGCGTCCGGGCGACGGTCCGCGCAGGCGCGCCGTTTCCGGCCTGGCACCTCCGTACCCGGGCCGTCGCCCGCTCACACACCTGTGATCGAAAACTTCCGGCAAGTGGCGGCATATGCCCCACTTGTCGGAAAAGTTCGGGGGATTGCCCGAACCCCCTCGCGACCCGACCCGGTCATGGTCTGCTTCTGGGCGGAGAGGAGACCACTGTGCGTACGGTTCTCGTGTGCGTTCGGACACCGCTCGCGGCGCAGCATCTGGCATCCGCGGCGGCACGGCTCGGGTTGTCCGCCGCGGTGCGGACGGCCGTCTCCGATCCCGAGGTGATGCTGCGACTGGCCGAGCGCCCGGCCGACGTGGTGCTCGCGGACACGGCCCTCACCCGGCCGGACAGCGCGGGCTTCGTCCGGCGGGTGCTCGCCCGCGCGCCGCAGGCCTCCGTGCTGCTGCTCGGCACGGAGGAGTCGGAGGCGGCCGCCGCCACCATCAGCGCGGGCGCCCGGGGTCTCATCCAGGGCGTCGACCACGACCTGACCAGCGCGGTCGCCAAGGCCCTGCTGCTGCTCTCCGCACCCGGCCGGGCGGCCCGGCGCCCGATCACCGACCCGGCCCGGGACACCGCGGCGGTCGGCGGTCCCGTCCGTACCACCCAGGCCGGCCGGTCGCCGGCCGAGCCGGGTCCCACCTGGTCGACGGCGACCCCCGACGGCGCGGGCGGTGCCCCGACGGTGGTGCCGGCGCAGCGCGGCGACGACCCCGCCGAGCCCGCCGACGAGCCGGCGGAGGCCGCGCCCCCGGGGCGGCGGGGCGGGTCGGGCCCGCGCGGCGGCCGGTCCCAGGTCGGGCTGACCGAACGCGAACTCCAGGTGCTGCTGGGCATGGCGGAGGGCAAGAGCAACGCCGAGATCGGCCGGGAGCTGTTCGTCTCCGAGGACACGGTGAAGACCCACGCCCGGCGGCTGTTCCGCAAGCTCGGCGCCCGGGACCGCGCGCACGCCGTGGCGGCCGGCTTCCGCGCCGGCCTGGTGGCCTGAGCCGTACCCCTCCGGACGCGGGCGCCGAGAGCCCTCGGCGCGCGGAGCCGGGCGGGCAACCGCGTGCCGCACCCGGAGCGGCACCGACGGGCGGAGCCGGGCGGGGTGGCCCGAGCCGCACCCGGCCCGGCTCAGCGTTCGGGCTCGGGCTCCTCGTCGGCGCCCTCGGTCAGGGTGTCGTGCACCCCGTCGGCGTAGCCGCGGGCGTAGTCCCAGGTGACGTAGTGGTCCGGGTCGGGGTCGTAGGCCGGCTCGTGCACCCGGGGGCGGCCCGAGCTGAGCAGGTGACGCAGGTTGCCCCGCAGCAGGTCCCAGTCGAAGTAGTGCGGCTCCCGGCAGTCCTCGCACTCGATGACCAGCCCGCGCACCCCGATCGGTGCCAGCAGCGCCTGGTAGATCTCCAGGTCGGCGAGATCCTCCAGCACGTCCTGCCGCTCGACGTCGGTCAGCGGGTCGAGCGGGGCGTCGTCGCCCGGATCGTGCAGGCCGGCGGCCGGATCGGCCGGGTCGCCGTTGAAGGGGTCGATGGGCTCGTCGTGCACCCCCTCACCGTAGACCCAACGCCGGTGCCGCGTCCGCCCCCGGCCACCGGTGACCTGGGCCGCCACCGGCCGGGGGCGGCCCAGGTCGGTGGGTACGATGGGACGACGCGCCCGTCACCC
Organism: Micromonospora sp. URMC 107; assembly: GCF_051386315.1. Lineage (NCBI taxonomy): Bacteria > Bacillati > Actinomycetota > Actinomycetes > Micromonosporales > Micromonosporaceae > Micromonospora > Micromonospora sp. URMC 107. The sequence continues at coordinate 13,422 of NZ_JBPQTK010000044.1, read as the reverse complement.
GGCGTGTGCCGGTGCCCGCCCGCGCCACCTCGCTGAAGCCCGTCCGAGCAGCTCAGGGGAGCAATCGTGGAATTTTCGCCCAGCACCGATCTTCCGACCGGCGCCGACAGCGGCGAACTGGGCGGCCACCTGCCGGAGCTGCCCGCCGGCTCCGCCCGGGTGGTCCCGCTCGGGTTGACCTTCGACGACGTGCTGCTCCAGCCGGGCGAGTCGGACGTGGTGCCCAGCCGGGTCAACACCGTGACGAAGCTGACCCGCAACATCGAACTGTCGATCCCGCTGCTCTCCAGCGCGATGGACACGGTGACCGAGGCCCGGATGGCGATCGCCATGGCCCGCCAGGGCGGCATCGGCGTGCTGCACCGCAACCTCTCCCTGGAGGACCAGGCGCTCCAGGTCGACCTGGTGAAGCGCTCCGAGTCCGGCATGATCACCAACCCGGTGACGGCCAGCCCCGACGACACCCTGCGGGACGTCGACGCCCTCTGCGGGCGCTACCGCATCTCCGGCGTGCCCGTCGTGGACGGCGAGGGTCAGCTGGTCGGCATCGTCACCAACCGCGACATGCGGTTCGTCTCCGACCCGGCCACCCCGGTCCACCAGATCATGACCCGCACCCCGCTGGTCACCGCCCCGGTCGGGGTGCGCAAGGACGACGCCCTCGACCTGCTGCGCCGGCACAAGGTCGAGAAGCTGCCCATCGTCGACGACTCGGGCCGGCTGCGCGGGCTGATCACGGTCAAGGACTTCACCAAGAGCGAGCAGTACCCGAACGCCACCAAGGACGACGCCGGCCGGCTGCGGGTCGCCGCCGCCGTCGGGGTCGGCGACGACGCCTACAAGCGGGCCCGGGCGCTGGTCGACGCGGGCGTCGACGTGCTGATCGTGGACACCGCGCACGGCCACCAGCGGGCCGTGCTGGACATGGTCCGCCAGCTCAAGAAGGACGTGACGATCGACATCGTCGGCGGCAACGTCGCCACCTACGCCGGCGCCAGGGCGCTGGTCGAGGCGGGCGCCGACGGCGTGAAGGTCGGCGTCGGGCCGGGCGCGATCTGCACCACCCGGATCGTCGCCGGGGTGGGCGTACCGCAGATCACCGCGATCATGGAGGCCGCGCGCGCCGCGCGGCCGGCGGGCGTCCCGGTGATCGGCGACGGTGGCATCCAGTACTCGGGCGACATCGCCAAGGCGCTCGTCGCGGGCGCCGACACGGTGATGCTGGGCAGCCTGCTGGCCGGCTGCGAGGAGAGCCCCGGCGAGCTGATCTTCATCAACGGCAAGCAGTACAAGGCATACCGGGGCATGGGCTCGCTCGGCGCGATGCAGTCCCGGGGCCAGGGCAAGTCCTACTCCAAGGACCGCTACTTCCAGCAGGACGTGCTGGCCGAGGACAAGCTGGTCCCCGAGGGCGTGGAGGGCCAGGTGCCCTACCGGGGCCCGCTGTCCGCGGTCGCCCACCAGCTCACCGGCGGGCTGCGCGCGGCGATGGGGTACGTCGGCGCGGAGAGCATCCCCGAGCTGCACCGCCGCGGTCAGCTCATCCGGATCACGGCGGCCGGGCTCAAGGAGAGCCACCCGCACGACATCCAGATGACGGTCGAGGCGCCCAACTACCACTCCCGCTGACCATCCCCCCTGCGACAACTGGAGTCCCCCATGCGTGACGTGGTCGAGATCGGGCTGGGCAAGACCGCGCAGCGCGGCTACCACCTGGACGACATCGCCATCGTGCCGAGCCGCCGGACCCGGGACGTCGACGACGTCTCCACCACCTGGCAGCTCGACGCCTACCAGTTCGGCATCCCCTGCGTCGGGCACCCCTCGGACGCGACGATGAGCCCGGCCTCCGCCGTCCGGCTCGGCCAGCTGGGCGGCCTCGGCGTGCTCAACGTCGAGGGCCTGTGGACGCGCTACGAGAACCCGACCAAGGTCCTGGAGGAGCTGTCCGGGCTCGACGAGGACGCCCGCACCACCAAGCGCCTCCAGGAGGTGTACGCGGAGCCGATCCGCCCCGACCTGATCGCCGAGCGGGTCCGCGAGCTGCGCGCCGGCGGCGGCACGGTGGCGGTGCGGGTCTCCCCGCAGCACACCCTGGCGCTGGCCCCGGTGATCCTCGACGCCGGCGTGGACATCCTGGTCATCCAGGGCACCATCGTCTCCGCCGAGCACGTCTCGACCACCGACGAGCCGCTCAACCTCAAGGAGTTCATCGCCGACCTGGACCTCCCGGTCGTCGTCGGCGGCTGCACCGACTACAAGACCGCGCTGCACCTGATGCGCACGGGCGCGGCGGGCGTGATCGTCGGCATCGGGGGCGACGAGTGGTCCACCACCGAGTCGGTGCTGGGCATCCGGGTGCCGATGGCGACCGCGATCGCCGACGCCGCGGCGGCCCGCCGGGACTACCTCGACGAGACCGGCGGCCGCTACGTGCACCTGATCGCCGACGGCGACATCCAGACCTCGGGCGACATCGCCAAGGCCCTCGGCTGCGGCGCCGACGCGGTGATGCTCGGCGAGCCGCTGTCGCTCTGCGCGGAGGCGCCGGCCGGTGGCGCCTGGTGGCACTCCGCCGCCAGCCACCCGTCGCTGCCCCGGGGCGCGTTCGAGACCGCCGGCGAGCCGCTCGGCTCGATGGAGCAGCTGCTCTTCGGCCCGGCGGACGAGCCGGACGGCCAGCTCAACCTCTTCGGCGGGCTGCGCCGCGCGATGGCCAAGTGCGGCTACCGCGACCTCAAGGAGTTCCAGAAGGTCGGCCTGGTCCTCGACCGCTGACCTGCGCAAGCGGCACCACCCGCACCGGCCGCGCCGATAGGCTCGGCCGGTGCGTCGTACCCACCGTCGGTTCCGCCCCGCGCTCGCCGTCGCCGTCGTCGCGGCCCTGGCGTTCGCGGCCTGCACCGACGGCGACGAGCCGGGCGGCTTCCGGCCGGGGGCGGCCGACCTGGCCGACCCGTACGTGCCGGGGGCCGGCAACGGCGGCTACGACGTCGCGGGCTACCGGCTCGCCGTCCGCTACGACCCGGCGACCGACCGGCTCGCCGGGCGGGCCACGCTCACGGCCACCGCGACCACCGGGCTGTCCCGGTTCAACCTGGACCTCGCCGGGCTGGACGTGTCACGGGTGGCCGTCGACGGCCGGCCGGCCGGGTCCGCCCGCGACGGCGACGAGCTGGTGGTCACCCCGCGCGACGGCCTGTCCCGGGGCGCCCGGTTCACCGTCGAGGTGGACTACTCCGGCGTGCCGGCGGCGAGGGCCGACGGGCAGCTCGGCAGCGGCGGCTTCCTGCACACCGACGACGGCGCGATCGCGCTGGGCCAGCCCTGGTCGGCGGCCACCTGGTTCCCGGTCAACGACCACCCGTCCGACAAGGCCACGTACGACATCGAGGTGACCGTCCCGGACGGGCTGGCCGCGCTGAGCAACGGGGTGCCGGGGGAGAGGTCCAGCACCGACGGCTGGACCACCTGGCGCTGGGCCGAGCGGGCGCCGATGGCCAGCTACCTGACCACCCTGGTGATCGGCGACTACCGGGTGCACAGCGGCACGCACGCCGGCAGGCCGATGGTCACGGCGGTGCCGGCGAGCCTCCCGGCGACCGGGCCGGAGGCCGCCTCGCTGGCCCGCACCGGCGAGATCGCCGACTTCCTGGCCAGCCGGTTCGGGCCGTACCCGTTCGACTCCTACGGCGGCGTGGTGGTCACCGACGGCCGGATCGGCTACGCGCTGGAGACCCAGTCCCGACCGGTCTACGGGCCGGGCTTCTTCCGGAGCGGGCGGCCCAACCTGGGCGTGGTCGCGCACGAGCTGGCCCACCAGTGGTTCGGCAACAGCGTGGCGCTGAGCCGGTGGAGCGACATCTGGCTCAACGAGGGCTTCGCCAGCTACGCGGAGTGGCTGTGGGAGGAGCACGACGGCGGTCGCACCGCGCAGCGCAACTTCGAGTCGGAGTACGCGGCGACCGACTGGTCCCGACCGTCCGTCGACCCCGGACGGTCCCGGTTGTTCGGGTCGGCCGTCTACAAGCGCGGCGCGCTCGCCGTGCACGCGCTGCGCCGCACGGTCGGCGACGACACCTTCTTCCGCATCCTGCGGACCTGGACCGCCGAGCGGCGCGGCGGCAACGCCACCACCGACGACCTGGTCGCGCTGGCCGAGCGGGTCGCCGGGAAGCCCCTGCGCCCGCTCTTCGACGCCTGGCTCGTCGGCGGGAGCGCCCCCGCACTGCCCTGACGCGGCCTCCGTCGGCGCTCGGTAGGCTGCGGCCGGACGCGGCACCGCACCGCCCGCCCGCCCCGTCGCCTCCGTGCGCACCCGGGCGGGCGGCACCGGCCGGTCGCGAGCGGTCCACCACGGTCGCCGGTGGGGCAGCCGGTGGCGCAGGGAGGGGACGAGGCGATGACGCTGTCGCGGCGGACGCTGTGCGCGGGCACCGGCCTGCTGCTGGCCGGGACGCTCGGGCTGGCCGGCTGCGGGTCGGCCGACGAGCCGGCCGCGGGCCCGACCCCCGCCGCCGCCTCGCCCGGCCGCCAGTTCAAGGCGGGTGCGGCCGGCGCCGGCGACGAGTACTTCCCGACCTACGGCAACGGCGGGTACGACGTCAGCCGCTACACCGTGAAGGTGCGGTACGACCCGGCGGAGGACCGGCTCACCGGGACCACCACCGTGCAGGCGGCGGCGACCAGCGACCTGTCGGCGTTCAACCTGGACCTGGCCGGGCTGACCGTGCGGTCCGTGACGGTGGACGGGGCCCCGGCGAAGCACGGCCGCAAGGGCGACGAACTGGTGGTCACGCCGGCCCGCGGCCTGATCGCCGGCAACGGCTTCGTCGCCGAGATCGCGTACGAGGGCGAGCCGGAGCCGCTGCGCAACGAGGCCCTCGGCCTCGGGGGCTTCCTGCACACCGACGAGGGGGCCATCGCGCTCGGCCAGCCCGAGTCGGCGAGCACGTGGTTCCCGGTCAACGACCACCCCTCGGACAAGGCCGCCTACGACTTCGAGATCACCGTGCCGAAGGGACTGACGGCGGTCAGCAACGGGGTGCCGGCGGGAAAGAGCACGGCCGGCGACTGGACCACCTGGAAGTGGTCCGAGCGCAGCCCGATGGCGAGCTACCTGAGCACGCTGGTCGTCGGGAAATTCCGGATCACCGAGGGCGAGCACAAGGGGCGGCCGGTGTTCCACGCGGTCACCGCCGACCTGCCCGAGGGCGCGGCGGACCGGTCGATCGCCGACACGGTCGAGGTGGCCGACTACCTGGAGAGCGTGTTCGGGCCGTACCCGTTCGGGGCGTACGGCGGCGTGGTGATCTCCGACGCCCGCATCCGGTACGCCCTGGAGACGCAGAGCCGCCCGGTCTACTCCGCGAGCTTCTTCTCCGGCGGCGAGAACACCGGCGTGGTCGCCCACGAGCTGGCGCACCAGTGGTTCGGCAACAGCGTGTCGCTGGCGAGGTGGCAGGACATCTGGCTCAACGAGGGCCTGGCCACGTACGCCGAGTGGCTTTGGGCCGAGCACGACGGCGGGCGCACCGCCCAGCAGGAGTTCGACGCCCGGTACGCCGGCTCGTCCGGCCAGGTGTGGCGGACGCCGCCGGGCGAGCCGGGGGCGGCGAACCTGTTCAGCGAGTCGGTCTACCAGCGCGGCGGGATGACCGTGCACGCGCTGCGGGTGGCCGTCGGCGACCGGGTGTTCTTCGAGATCCTGAAGACCTGGGCGGCGCAGAAGCGCGACGGAAACGCGACCACGGCCGAGTTCGTCGCGCTGGCCGAGCGGGTCTCGGGCGCGCAGCTCGACGACCTCTTCGAGGCGTGGCTGTACGGCACGGAGCGCCCCGCCCGCCCCGAGCGCCTCTGACGGGCGCTCAGCGCCCCCGCCCTTGCGGCACCGCCGACGCGCTCGGCGCGGTGACGCCGACGGCGCTCAGCGCGTGAGGCGCAGCTTCGGGTTGGCGGCGAGGTAGGCGTCCGCCCGGCCCGCGCGCAGCTCGGTGAGGAACTTCCGGCCGGTCGGCGTGAGTTGCTCGCCCCGGTAGGCGCTGCCCCGGCCGACGCCCGCGCCGGGCAGCTCGACCAGCACGAACTTCTCCGGCGTGAGCCCGCCGAGGGCGTACGCGACGTCCACGACGCGCGGCCCGCCCGCGTAGACCAGGGTGTCGCCGAGCGCGTCGACCACCTGCTGGACGCGCTCCGGCTGCCGGGCCAGGTCCTCGTCGAGGATCTTCGTGGCCAGCGCCTTGATCAGCTGCTGCTGGTGGCGCTGCCGGGCGTAGCCGCCGCCGGTGATGTAGCGCTGCCGCGCGTAGTCCAGCGCCTGCCAGCCGGTGAGGTGCCGCTCGCCCTTCTCGTACACCATCTGCGGCCCGACGTAGCCCCCGCCGCCCGGCGCGGGCTCCCGGTGCCGACCGTCGGGACGGCGGTGCAGCGAGACCACCCGCTGGTCGACGTAGAGGTCCACGCCGCCGAGGGAGTCGACCAGCCGGTCGAAGCCGTTGAAGGTGAGCACCGCGCCGGCGTCGAAGCGCAGCCCGGTGTAGCCGCTGACCGTGCTGCGCAGCAGCTCGTACCCCTGGGCGGTGCTCGGCTGCTTGGGCTTGCCGGGCACCCGGCTGCCGTAGCTCATCGCGTGGGTGAGCTTGGTCTTCGCGCCGCGGTAGCCGGCCTTCGGGAAGGCGGGGACGTCGACCAGCAGGTCGCGGGGGAGGGAGAAGAGGTACGCCCGGTCGAGGCCCTTCGGCACGTGCAGCACCAGCACCGCGTCACCGTGCGGCTCCCAGCCCGGCACGCTGACCCGGGTGTCCACCCCGACGAGCAGGAGGTTGAGCGGGCCGGTGATGCCGGCGCCCGGCGGCACGGTCGGGCTCGGACTCGGGCTCGGGGTGGGGCTCGCCTGCGGCGTCCCGGTGGCGCCCGTCGGCCCGACCCCGCGCGGCGGCCCGTCGTCGCCGACCAGCCGGGTCACCACCAGGGCGCCCACGGCCACCAGGATCACGGCCGCGAGGGCGGCCAGCCCCAGCACCCATCGTGGGCGTGGCGCCCCTGTCCGCTGAGTCATGCGACACCCCCGTGATGACAACGTCCCGACGGGGGCGCCGAGTTGCGGGCGGGCGCCTCCGGATCGCGGACCGGAGCATGATCCCGCAAAATCGGGCGCTGGCGCGATGGCTACCGAGCGGTAATGATGCGGTCATGCGGTACGACGTGCTCGTCATCGGGTCCGGCTTCGGCGGCAGCGTCACCGCGCTCCGGCTGGCCGAGAAGGGCTACTCGGTCGGGGTGCTGGAGGCCGGGCGGCGCTTCGCCGACGACGAGTTCCCGCAGACCTCCTGGCGGCTGCGGCGGTTCCTGTGGGCGCCCCGCCTCGGCTGCTACGGCCTCCAACGGCTCACCCTGCTGCGCCCGGCCGACCGGAAGGCCGGCGGCGGGGTGCTGGTGCTCTCCGGCGCCGGGGTCGGCGGCGGCTCGCTGGTCTACGCCAACACCCTCTACGAGCCGCTGGACGCCTTCTACACCGACCCGCAGTGGCGCGACGTCACCGACTGGCGCGACGAGCTGGCCCGCCACTACGACCAGGCGAAGCGGATGCTCGGCGCGACCACGTACCCGCTCGTCACGCGTGCGGACCGGGCGATGCGGGCGGTGGCCGACCGGATGGGGGTGGGCCACACCTACCACGCCACCCCGGTCGGCGTGTTCATCGGCCGCCCCGGCCAGCGGGCCGCCGACCCGTACTTCGGCGGCGCGGGGCCGGAGCGCACCGGCTGCACGCACTGCGGCGCGTGCATGACCGGCTGCCGGCACGGCGCGAAGAACACGCTGGTCAAGAACTACCTCTGGCTGGCCGAGCGGCTCGGCGCGCGGGTGCACCCGTTGACCACGGTCACCGCGGTCCGCCCCACCGACGGCGGCGGGTACGCGGTGCACACCGTGCGCACCGGGGCCTGGCTGCGCGCGCGGCGGCAGGTGTTCCACGCCGACCAGGTGGTCTTCGCGGCCGGCGCGCTCGGCACCCAGCGGCTGCTGCACACGATGAAGGCGGAGGGGGCGCTGCCCGCGCTCTCGCCCCGCCTCGGCGAGCTGACCCGGACCAACTCCGAGGCCATCCTGGGCGCCGCGGTGCCCCGCCGGCGGGCCCGCGCGGACGGTCTCGACTTCACCGAGGGGGTGGCGATCACCAGCTCGTTCCACCCCGACCCGCAGACCCACGTCGAGCCGGTCCGCTACGGCCGGGGCTCGAACGCGATGGGGCTGCTCCAGTCGCTGCTGGTCGACGGTGGGCCGCACCGGGTCCGTCGCTGGCTGGGAACCCTGCTGCGCCAGCCCGGCACGGCGGCCCGGCTGCTGTCGGTGCGCGGCTGGTCCGAGCGGACGGTGATCGCCCTGGTCATGCAGTCGGCGGACAACTCGTTGACCACCCGGCTGCGGCGCGGCCCGTTCGGCCGGCGCCTGGTCTCCGGGCCGGGGCACGGCACGCCCAACCCGACCTGGATCCCGGCCGGCAACCAGGCGGCCCGCCTGCTGGCCGAGGAGATCGGCGGTACGCCCGGCGGCGCGCTGACCGAGCCGTTCGACATCCCGATGACCGCGCACCTCCTCGGCGGGGCGGTGATCGGCGCCACCCCGGCCGACGGTGTGATCGACCCGTGGCACCGGGTGTTCGGCCATCCGGGGCTGCACGTGGTCGACGGCGCGGCGGTCTCGGCGAACCTCGGGGTGAACCCGTCGCTGACCATCACCGCCCAGGCGGAACGCGCGATGTCCTTCTGGCCCAACAAGGGCGACGAGGACCCGAGACCGCCGCTCGGCGAGCCGTACCGCCGGCTGGAGCCGGTGCCACCGCGCCACCCGGCGGTGCCGGCCGACGCCCCCGGCGCCCTGCGGATGTGACCAGGGCCCGGCGGGGTCAGCCGGTCCGGTGCGGGTGACCCCGGCGGGGTCGATCCGTCCGGCGGGCGGGCCCGGGCCCGCGTCGGTCCGTCCAGGCGACCAGCACCGCGTGCGGGACGGTCAGCGCGGCCAGCACGGCGAACGTCGCGGACAGCGGGTCCGCCCCGTGGCCGGGCCAGGTGACCAGGGCGACCAGGGCGGCGACGGCCGCCACCGTCGGAGCCGCCGCCTGCCGGGCGAAGCGGCGCAGCGGCGGTCCGACCCGCCCGGCCGCCAGGTCAACCGTGTTGCGCGGGTCGTGCCGCAGCAACCGGGCGACGTGGCGACACGAGTGCCAGCCCGCGAAGTACGCCCCCACGGCCAGGGCCGGCGGCACCGTGCCGAACAGCCCGGCGAGGAGGACGGGTTCGACGGCGTCGCGGGCGCGGCCGGCGCGGACGGCCCGGACCGCGGTGACCGCGACCGCGCACAACACGGCGGCCAGCGCCAGCGTCCGTACCTCGACGGTGAGCAGCGCCGGTGCCCGAGGGGCCACCGCCGCCAGCAGCGGGTCGACCTGGTCCCGCCACAGCGCCAACGGGACGACCACGGGCGGCCCGCCGTACGCGAGCACGGCCGCCACCCCCGCCCGGACCGGCCGGCGGTCCCGCTCGGCCTTAAACGCCACGTCGGCGGTGCCGAAGTGGACGACCGACACGACGAGGAACCCGACCAGCGCCGGGCCCGGCGCGGCCCGGAAGGCCGCCAGCCCGGCGCCGGCCAGGGCGGTGTAGGCCACCAGCAGCGCCACGCGCGCCGACGGCGGCCGGGCGCGCGCCGACAGCCAGGCGGGCACGAGGTGGTCGACCGCGCCGTGCGGGAGCCCGAGGAGCAGCCCCGCGACCAGGAAGGCGGGCGCGTCGCCCAGCCCGGCGGCGCCGATCAGCGGCGACGTCGCCAGGAGCCCGCCGAGCGCGAGCTGCGAGGCGGTCCCGGCACGCCGCAGCAGCCGGTCCGGCCGCCCCGGGCCCTCCGCCGCGCCGTTCGTGGGCGACGGCGGCCGTCGGGTCCGGGCGGGTGCGCGGCCGTCCGCCGCCGGCACTCGGGCGCCGGCCCCGGTGGCCGGGTCAGACGACGGTGAGGTGACCACGGTCGGACAGTGCGCGTAGCCGGCCGAGATCGAGGATGCTCCAGCCCACCTTCGTGAGGATGGACAGCAGGACGAAGAGCAGGCTGGTGGTGGCGGAGCTGACCAGGCCGACACCGGTTGGGCCGATCATCCAGAACAGTGGGTAGCCCACCCAGAGCACGCTGAGCAGCAGGGCGGCCTCCGTGTAGACCGCCGCGATCCCTTCCGGCTGGCGGTGGGCGTGGGCGCGCAGCGGTCCCCAGATCAGGCCGTAGAGCCCGATGAGGGCCAGCACCCCGACCGTGAACAGGGTGTAGCGGATCGTGGTGTCCGTCGTGATCTCGGCGGTCAGCCCGCAGAGGAAGACCACCAGGTTCGTCCCGACGAGGATGTTCGTCAATCCCCAGCAGCGCCCGGGCAGGGAGTGCGTCGCGGTCAGCATCAGGGCCACCAGCAACAGGGGGGAGGTGACGGCCCAGTCGACGTACCGCGCCCAGTAGAGCGTGTGACCGGCCACCTCCGCCCGGCCGCCGCCCAGCGCCATCATCAGGTACCAGGAGCCGGACCAGAGCGGGATCGCGATCGCGACCCGGTACTCGCTGCGCGGGACTCCCCGCGGGTCCGCTCGCCACCGGGTGAACAGGACGACCCCACCCGCCATGGCGGCGACGTACATCCACAGCCACCATTCGGTCATGCTGACTCCTCGGCCGACTTCCCCACCGTATATGGGCTAAAAGCTGCATACGTGCCAAATGACGCCGCGGCGGGTGCTGGCGCGGCAGATCCCCGGCACCTGGCGGACCGGCGGGGGGCCCGGCGGCGTCGTCGGTAGGATTTGCTGCCATGAGCACGCCTCGCCCCGTCCTCGTGGTGGACTTCGGAGCCCAGTACGCCCAGCTCATCGCGCGTCGGGTGCGTGAGGCCAAGGTCTATTCGGAGATCGTGCCGCACTCGATGCCGGTCGCCGAGATGCTGGCGAAGGACCCGGCCGCGATCATCCTCTCCGGCGGCCCGTCCAGCGTCTACGCGCCGGGCGCCCCGCAGATCGACGCCGGCATGTTCTCCTCCGGGGTGCCGGTCTTCGGCATCTGCTACGGCTTTCAGGCGATGGCCCAGGCGCTCGGCGGCACGGTGGCCCGCACCGGCAACCGCGAGTACGGCGGCACCCCCCTGCGCGCCCGCCCGGAGGCCGGGGTGCTGCTGCGCGAACTGCCGGACGACCTGCCGGTCTGGATGAGCCACGGCGACTGCGTGACCGAGGCTCCGGCGGGCTTCACGGTGACCGCCGAGTCGGCGGGCGCGCCGGTCGCCGCGTTCGAGGACGTGGCCGGCCGCCGGGCCGGCGTGCAGTTCCACCCGGAGGTCGGGCACACCGCGCACGGCCAGGAGATGCTGCGCCGCTTCCTGTACGACATCGCCGGCATCGAGCCGACCTGGACGCCCGAGAACATCATCGACGAGCAGGTCGCCCGGATCCGCGAGCAGGTCGGCGACAAGGAGGTCATCTGCGGCCTGAGCGGCGGGGTCGACTCGGCCGTCGCCGCCGCGCTGGTGCACAAGGCCGTCGGCGACCAGTTGACCTGCGTCTTCGTCGACCACGGCCTGCTGCGCGCCGGCGAGGCCGAGCAGGTGGAGAAGGACTACGTCGCCGCCACGGGCATCAAGCTCAAGGTGGTCGACGCGCAGGAGCGCTTCCTCGGCGCCCTGGCCGGGGTGACCGACCCGGAGCAGAAGCGCAAGATCATCGGCCGGGAGTTCATCCGGGTCTTCGAGGCCGCGGCGCGGGAGATCGCCGCCCACGGCGATGTCGAGTTCCTCGTCCAGGGCACCCTCTACCCGGACGTGGTGGAGTCCGGCGGCGGCACCGGCACCGCCAACATCAAGAGCCACCACAACGTCGGCGGACTGCCCGAGGACCTGAGGTTCGCGCTGGTCGAGCCGCTGCGCACGCTGTTCAAGGACGAGGTCCGGGCGCTCGGCCTGGAGCTGGGCCTGCCGGAGGCGATGGTCTGGCGGCACCCGTTCCCGGGTCCCGGCCTGGCCATCCGGATCATCGGCGCGGTCGACCGGGAGCGGCTCGACCTGCTGCGCCAGGCCGACCTGATCGCCCGGGAGGAGCTCACCGCCGCCGGCCTGGACCGGGGCGTATGGCAGTTCCCGGTGGTGCTCCTGGCCGACGTGCGCAGCGTCGGGGTGCAGGGCGACGGCCGCAGCTACGGGCATCCCGTGGTGCTGCGGCCGGTCTCCAGCGAGGACGCGATGACCGCCGACTGGTCCCGGCTGCCCTACGAGGTGGTGGCGCGGATCTCCACCCGGATCACCAACGAGGTCGCCGAGGTCAACCGCGTCGTGCTGGACGTGACGAGCAAGCCGCCGGGCACCATCGAGTGGGAGTGATCCCGCCTCACGCCGCCGGCGGGTAGGTCGGCGGCGTGGGCTGGGCCACGGTCGGCTGTGCCACCGTGGGCGGCGCGGCCTGCGCCGGGTGCGGCCAGGCGGGCGCGTCGGCCGGCTCCTCGGGCATCAGGAACCACATGATCGGGTACGCGAGCAGCGCGAGCCCGCCGGTGAGCAGGCCGGAGACCGCGAAGACCACCCGGACCAGGGTGGGGTCGACGGCGAAGTACCGGCCGAGGCCGCTGGCGACCCCGGCGATCATCCGGTCCGTCACGGGGCGACGGAGCTGCTTGTACGGGGGCCGGGGAGGGGTGGTGTAGGTCATGCCTCCACGGTCCGCCCCGGTCGGCGGGCCGGCCTCGGTGACCGCCCGGATCCCTACCCTGACCTGCCCCTGAGACGCGAGCTTTCAGTCAGGAATCTGACTCTTTTCGATGGAGGTAACCCGGGCCGGGGAGAATTTGGCCCCGTGACCACCATGCTGGAGCCGCTCCGCAGGATCGCGGCATACGCAGTTTGTGCTGATTCAGTCGGCCGGGTGTTGCTGGTCCGCGCATCGGAGCGCTCCGGCACCCCCGGCACGTGGTCGCTGCCCGGCGGGGCGGTCGACCACGGTGAGGACCCGCACCACACCGTCGTCCGGGAGACCGCCGCCGAGACCGGCCTCTCCGTCACCGTCGCCGGCCTGCACGACGTGCTCGCCGACATGCGGGCGCTACCGGAGCGGGGCATCACCATCCACACCGACCGCCTGATCTTCCAGGTCTCCGTGCGGGGCGGGACGCTCGCCGACCGGGTCGACCGGCCGACCGACCTGGCCCGCTGGTTCACCCCGGAGGAGGCACGCGAGCTGCCGCTGCGGTCGTTCACCGCGCGGGCCCTGGGCCTGCCCGCCTCGTCCGCCGACATCGTTCCGGACGAGGCGCCGGAGTTCCCCTCCTTCTACGCCGTGCCCGGCCCCGACGGGCTGCACCGGGCCCAGCGCTTCGCCGCGTACGCCGTGGTGACCGACCCGGACGGGCGGG